>JBBRDR010000012.1:0-37872 GCA_038203745.1 Burkholderiales bacterium
CATGAGCCGGATAGGGGGAAATCCCCCGCACCAAACCTCAAAAAAGGCGATTTATCCGATGAAAAATCGATTTGATTCACTTTTGCGTCGCAATTTATACGCGCGTTCTAAATCTGCAGCGTCTTATTCGGCGCTTCCCTAGGGCATGCTTGCTTGGCGAGGTATTTCTGTAATTGCAACAATGTGGCATCTGGGAAGGCGCTGTGGTTTAATCGTCTGATACTTACCCAACCGGACGTTGCCTTGTCTTCTTCTGACATTTTTGGCGCTAAATTTGTTGCCGAGCAGATTCGCTGCGTTGGTGCGCGGGCGACCCCGGCACGTATCCTGGTTTTACAATTGTTGCGGATCGCGCCGTCCGCACTGACGCACGCGGAAATTGAAACGGCACTCGGTGGCGACATGCTTGACCGTGTAACGCTCTACCGCGTTCTCGATTGGCTGGTTAAGATCGGATTGGCACACAAGAGTATTGATGCCAAACGTGCTTTTCGTTATTCCGCCGCAGAGGCCGGGGAGCATCAGTCACACGTGCATTTTCGTTGCGAGCACTGTGCACGTGTATTTTGTCTCAAAGCGTCACCACCGGCTGCTCCGGCTTTGCCAAAAGGATTCTCGCTTACCCGCATGGATTTTGACCTGCGCGGATGTTGCGCCGAATGCGCAGGATTGGCTCAATTAGCGCTTGGGCACCAAAGACAGTCAGCTTGAAATTGCAGAGTGTCTGGGGATGTGTTAAAACAGTTCTCCATCAATAATATGCAGATTTTCTCTGCTGACTATGGCTTTCTCATTTTTCAAAAAAGAGCCGGAAAAAATGGTTTCCAGACCGGCTGCCGTGCCTCGTTCAAAAGAGGTGCGAGAGGGTACGCCGACGCAGGAAGAGGGGAAACCTGCTTTTCTCGGGGCTGTGGTCACCCCCGGTTCCGCGTCACAGCCTTTGGGCACCACGAATGATCTGCCCGCATCCGACTTCAGTGAGTTTGTATTCAGTGAGAGTTCGCCGGATTTTCAAATCGAGGCAGATATTGACCCGATTGATGCTGAGGCGGAGGAAGCGGCTGTGCTGTACGCCAACGGGCAGGACGATGTGGTTCGCTCTGTTCTTGAAAATGCAGTGCGTATTCATCAATTTGGCCCGGGCGAGCGTTTGTGGCTAATGCTCTTTGATCTATATCGATTGTCGGGGCAGAAAGCCTCGTTTGAAGAGTTGGAAATTGAGTACGCGCGCTCGTTTGAAAAATCGCCGCCGGGGTGGGGTGACAACTCCAAGGTTAAGCCAAAGTCCAGGGACGTGGTCGCCGGGAGTCTTTTGTTCAGAGGCGAGCTCACTGGTGACAACACTGTTGCCTTTGACGCCATTTCTCAGGCGCTCGAGAAAAATCCCAAGTTGAGACTCGACTTGTCAAAAGTAAGCCATCTTGATTCCAGAGGGTGCGGGCTGCTATTAGCTCAATTGCAACAGGCCAGAAAAGCCAAGCGGGAAATTGAGCTGCTGGGTCGTGATGCTCTGGGTGCGCTGGTTGAAGAGCGCGTGGAATCGGGGCGCGCTGAAGATAAAGAATGCTGGCTTTTCATGCTTGAACTTTGCCAGTTGCAGGGGCAGTATGATGCATTCGAGGAGGTGGCTATCAATTTTGCGATCACTTTCGAGGTCTCGCCACCATCATGGGAACCCAAGCGTGTTGCCGCTCCTGAGCCGATTCCGCAAATGGCGCCAGCGGATCTGGAAGGTGATGTGGCGGTTGATGCCTACGTACTGCGTGGCGATGTCAAATCTTCCCGGTTTGGAGATTTGGTGGCCCATGCCGAGGTGCATAACCCAGTGCTCATCGATTGCTCGGCACTGACTCGAATGGATTTCATCAGTGCGGGCGCTCTCCTTAATGTTTTGACGGCAATTCGGAGCAAGGGCAAGCAAGTCATGTTCCGGCACCCCAATCATCTGGTGGCCGAATTATTCGGCGTCGTTGGTCTGAAGGCTGTTGCATCCATTGTGTTTGAAAAGCACTAGGAACGACTCATGGAGCAATATCACGGCACTACAATTCTTTCAGTGCGCCGCGGCAATCGGGTGGCCATGGGGGGGGACGGCCAGGTTACGTTGGGTAATTTGGTTATCAAGGCGACTGCGCGCAAGGTAAGGCGAATACATCAAGGCAGGATCCTCGCTGGTTTTGCAGGTGGTACCGCCGATGCATTCACTCTTTTTGAACGTTTCGAGGCCAAGCTCGATCAGCATCAGGGTAATTTGCTACGCTCAGCAGTCGAGTTGGCCAAAGACTGGCGTAGCGACCGAGCCTTGCGACGGCTTGAAGCAATGCTAGCTGTTGCCGATAGCGAGAATTCCTTGATCATTACCGGGAACGGCGATGTGCTGGAGCCGGAACACGGTATTGTCGCTATTGGTTCGGGCGGAGCCTTTGCGCAGTCAGCAGCACGCGCCCTGATCGAGAATACCGAGCTTGATCCGGCTGAAATCATCCGCAAGTCGCTGGAAATTGCCGGCGATCTGTGTATTTACACCAACCACAATTTCACCATCGAGACTCTGGAGTAGCAGGCTTCCTCCTTCGGCGTTGAGAGCTGTCCGGAGTCCGTCGGGTTTGGCCTCTATTCTCGACAAAGCGCACTGCCACCTTTAACCACGTCAGGCCAAGGTGCTGCATTTTCTGAGGCGAGACAGGCAGTACGGGTTCTTACAATGAAGATCCTCGACAAGACCATCAGAATTATATTTGGCTTAAGTTTGCCACAATCACATCGCGGATGAGAGCATGTCGTCTTTGTGGCGAACGTTTTTTCAGTATTGGCAGAACACCATGACCCAAATGACCCCGCAGGAAATTGTTCTTGAACTCGATAAGCATATTGTTGGCCAGAGCAAGGCCAAAAAGGCAGTGGCTATCGCCCTGCGCAACCGCTGGCGCCGCGCGCAAGTAGCCGATCCTTTACGTCAGGAGATTACACCAAAGAATATTTTGATGATCGGGCCGACAGGGGTGGGTAAGACAGAAATTGCGCGTCGCTTGGCACGTCTAGCCAACGCGCCATTTATCAAAATCGAGGCCACAAAGTTCACTGAGGTTGGGTATGTCGGTCGTGATGTTGAAACGATCATTCGCGATCTGGCTGAAATTGCCATCAAGAACGGTCGCGAGCAGGCCATGAGTGCCGTTCGGGTGCGCGCCGATGATGCCGCTGAAGAACGCATCCTTGATGCCTTGTTGCCTCCGGCGCGGGGTAATTTTTTCAACGATTCACAGGCAGCAGAAGAGAATGCAACACGTCAGAAATTTCGCAAGAAGCTGCGTGAAGGTTCGCTTGACGACAAGGAGATTGAGATCGAATTGGCCGCGCCCTCAATGCAGGCAGAAATCTTCGCTCCTCCCGGAATGGAAGAGCTGACATCCCAGATTCAGGGCATGTTCCAGAATGTGGGCGGGTCACGGAAGAAGTCGAGGAAGTTGAAGATAAGTGATGCGCGTAAGCTGCTGGTTGAGGAAGAAGCCGGGAAACTGGTCAACGATGAGGAGGTCAAGCTCGATGCAATACAGAATGTCGAGCAAAACGGCATCGTATTTCTAGACGAAATCGACAAAATTGCGTCGCGGAGCGAGATGCATGGTGCGGATGTGTCTCGTCAGGGCGTACAGCGCGATCTGTTGCCGCTGGTCGAAGGAACAACGGTGTCTACAAAATATGGAATGATCCGTACCGATCACGTTTTATTCATTGCCAGCGGCGCATTTCATCTGGCCAAGCCTTCAGATTTAATTCCCGAGTTACAGGGGCGATTCCCCATACGGGTCGAGCTTGATTCACTTTCAGTTGCCGATTTCGAGTGTATTCTGACTCAGACAGATGCCTGTCTGACCATGCAGTATTGCGCGCTGATGGCGACCGAAGGGGTAACGCTCGAGTTCGCTGCCGACGGCATCCGGCGGCTTGCTGAAATCGCCTGGTCAGTCAATGAACGCACTGAAAATATCGGTGCGCGGCGCCTATATACGGTTCTGGAACGCCTGCTTGAGGATGTCTCTTTCAGCGCCGGAAGTTCCGGGGCACAAGCCATTCAGGTGGACGCGGCCTACGTCGATGAACGTCTAGCCGAACTTGCCAAAAACGAGGACTTGTCACGCTTCGTGCTCTGACCGAACTGCGGGAGATACCTCCGCTACTTGACCAACAGAACCGGAATCGGGGACCGCTGCACAACCTTCAGCGTAATCGAGCCCATTAGAAACTCGCGGAAGGCGCCACGGCCGTGCGTTCCCATGACAATCTGATCGCAGTTTAACTGGTCGGCCAGCGCAACGATGGTTTCCGCTATTGGCCCGACTTCGTGATGACAGACATATTTTGCGCCAGCGGTGTCTAACAGCGCGCAGGCTGACTCCATGGTCTTTTCGCTTTCCTCCCGGTGAAAAGCCACGGTTTGTTCATGGCTCACAAAGCGGCTGACATTGCCCGAGAAAGGTGCCTGAACGTTGATCAAATGGAGTTCGAGGCTGTCTGGCCTGCTGTAACACGCTCGCTTGGACAAGACCAGCGCGACTGCACGCAATGCACATTCTGATCCATCGACGGGTATTAATACGTTCTTCATTGTCACGCTCCCTTTCCAGGATTTCCAGCGGGCTTTCTTTTCCCCAGCCACTTTCCGACGACAAGCACAACCAGTGTGCACCCTATCGGAACAATCTCGTGCAGGCTATGGAAATGTAAATTGACCCAGTCGGCAATGGCCGGGTCCGTTACCGCCATTTCACCGGCAACGTAGCCGAGCAGTGCTCCTCCAAAGGTGATAATAAACGGGAAACGCTCCATCAACTTAAGCAGCATGCTGGCACCGAACACGACCAGTGGAATCGAAATTGCCAAGCCAATGATCAGCAAGGGGACGTTGCCTTTGGCGGCTGCGGCTACACCGATCACATTGTCCAGACTCATGACCAGATCGGCGACAAGGATAGTTTTGATTGCTGTAATGAGATTGTCGCTGGAGTTGATTTCAGCATCACCCTCATCGGAGTTGAGCAACTGAATGCCAATCCACAAGAGCAGCACGGCACCGATCAGTTTAAGGTAGGGCATGGCGAGCAAAGCCACCGCCGTGAGGGTAAGCACGATACGCATGGCGATTGCTGCTCCAGAACCCCAGACGATTGCTTTTCGTTGTTGAACAGGCGGCAATGATCGAGCGGCCAGTGCAATCACGACTGCATTGTCTCCGGAGAGCACGATGTTGATTCCAATGATTTGAGCCAAGGGAATCCAGAACAGTTGTGGCGAAGAAATAAACTCAATCATTCTCACGATTCCAGTACGTGAAATTCTGTAGAAATACTACATGCTTTCATTTTTAGTTGAACATGGGGGGGCGAGGTAAAGCACCCCATTTAAGCCGGACGTTTTCCAGAATCCAAGAAACAAAAATTGCCGTCGTAGATGCCGATTATTTGTGGTTAAGCATTCTAAACGCCTTGCCACGATTGGATACGGTCGTTTTAGTCTCCGATCCGCATGCCGTAGAAGCTGCAGTAGGCGAAGTTCCGGTTGAGCATCAGGAAGAGCGCTGACCTTGCGCAACCAGATCGACAGCCATTTCAAAGGTCAGTAGGGCAAACCAGGTGGTGATCATAATTTTTATTAAAAAATGGAGAGGTAGTTTTTCAACTACCTCTCCAAAGTCGTCACATTATCAAACAAATTTCAGTTTAATCAATCGCGAGTTGTTTGCGACGTTTGACGCGGTCATTGACGAAGCGCTCGATGCCTTTGAGGATAGACTCGGTCGACAGATGGGCTTCCTCAGTAATTTCATTGAGGCGGCCACCGGTTCGCCATTGATTGTCAAAGTCCGCGCTCATGGCGTACTCTTTGGACAGGGCTGAACCCAGCCAGTCGTACATGGCGCGACGTGACATATTGGTGATCACGGTTGAATCGATAAAGTCGGCCATCGGCAGGATGCGATCCTGATACGCCTGATCTTGGACACGGAAGAGTTCCGGGCTGACGCCGGCAACGATCTTGACGTTGAGGCCGCGCGTGTTGATCTCCGGCAGCGCCTTGATAACGTTGGCCGTCGAGATGGTGCCCTGAACGATGATCGTGCCCATCTTCGGCTTGTTGTTGTCGAAGTCACGGATCAGGTAAGCGCCTTTGGCGGCGGCGGTGTAGCAGTCAATGCCCAGTGCCTTGCGATCCGGAACCGTAATGGTCGGACGGGTCAAGTGCAGGGCGATGATCGGCTGTTCCATCTTCATGGCGGCCGCCAGCATGACCGGAACTTCATTGAAGTCGCTCGGGTACAGGTTGATGACTTTGCCATCCGGGAAGAGCTGGGTGACGGCCGGCGAGAATACACCGTAGTGCGTACGTGCATCTTCTGCGGTTTCGATACCGGAGTGACCAGCAACCCACAGCACCTTGCCGTACTTGATTTCGCAGCTTTGAGCCATCTGGCTGAGGATGCGCATTTCGCCGTATTTGAGGTAGCTGAACGAGGCATAGGTCGAACATACGCCACAGAAACCGTTGAATTCGTTGAACGGGTCACTCGATAAGTTGAGAGTGGTCAACGCGGCCATGATGCCCGAGTTGGTGAATTCGGTGATTTCCTGCGGGATGATCACGCCTTCGACGTTTTTGTCGCGCTCGTACCAGCCAAAGTTCTTCTTGTCGCCAAAGTCTTTGCCAAAATCGCCCACATTGGTCGAGTCAGCCAAGTCAGCGCCGCAGGCGAGGAACATCGGACGGCCATATTTTTCTTTACACACCGAGTTGATGTAGCTGCCCCACTTGCCGAAAGCCGCACGGTTGGATTGGACGGTGCCTGGAGCAACGAACATCTCGGCCGGATACTTGGTGGCGTCGAACAGATCGACATCCTTCATCGGGTTCTTGGAAATGTCGAACAAAGGCTTGGCGGGTGCGCTCGGTACTTCGCCCGCAATTTCAAGCAAGGTGTTGGCAAGGTAGTCAACCAGAGCTTGATCCTTGCGCAGTACATCAGTCACGGCCTTGAGGTTTTGCAGGGTCTGAGCTTTTTGTGCATCGACATCAGCCGGCGCGGGTTGGCCGAAGTTGGCAAATTCGACATTGTATTTGGCGGCGAAGTCTTCTTTGGTTTTCCAGAACAACTCGCTGTTCATCTTGTGCGGCGCGCCGTGCGACTTGTTATCGAACACGCCGTAGCCGCGACCCTTGCGCGTCTTGAAGTAGAGCATGCCGGGGGCGTCGGAGGTGTTTTGCGCTGCAAACAGGTTGAGGATGCCCTTGGAAAGATCGCCCCAGTTGGCGCCGTCGTCGGCTTTGAAGACATTCCAGCCGTAAGGCTTGAACCAGTCTTCCGGGCTGCCATGCACGACCGAGCTGGTGGGACGGTCATCAATACCGAAGTCGTTCCAGTCCACGAGGAAGAACAGGTTGTTCAGACCCAGGCCCCAGGCCGAGTTCTTGGTCTCATGGCTGGCGCCGGGGGTCAGTCCACCTTCACCTTCAAGAGCCACAACTTTAACTTCGCTGGCGCCGGCACGTTTCAGGCCCAGTGCCTGTCCCGCGGCGGCAGGCAGACCATGACCCGACGGGCCGGTGTTCCATTTAAGGAAGAGTGATTTGCCTTCCATTTCGGCGTGGCCGGAGAGGCCGCCGTTACGGCGAAAAGACGCGAGATCTTCCTGGAATACCGCAAAGTGCGGTTCAAGCTTGTACTTGGCGTCTTTGGTTTGTTCGTATTTGATGCGCATGGCTTCGTCAAGAATGGCGAAGGTCGCGTAAATTAGGGGGATGGTGTGACCTGCGCTCAGGACAAAACGGTCTCCGAACGCTTTTTCCGGATGACGAATGTCCCAGCGGTATTCGCCGCACAGCAGCAGGGTGATGAATGCTTGCACCTTGGAGCGCGAGCCACCCGGGTGGCCGCTTTGACTCTGGTTGAGCATGATGTCGATGTTCTGATCAACCAGGTCCTTGATCTTTTCCCACTGGTCAAAATGGGGAGACAACTCCGCGTACTTCTGTTCGACTGATTTGCTTGCCATCTCAAATACTCCTAATCGCTCTTTGTTGTATTCGCCTTTCGATCAATCAAGCCTCGTGTGCTGAGAGCGATTGTTTGATCCAGACCCTTTGCGCTGCACCGACCCCAGCGCCCGTTAAAACCAGGAAAATAGATTCCAGGTGGTGTGACAGAAGAACGCCCCGTTCGCTGGTTGGCGAGCGTGGCGTTGAACGATGTTACAGACGCTTGACAACTTCTTCCGCAACGCGCTCGCCGGTGATGCCGAAGCGCGCGAAAATTGTTTCGGCCGGTCCCGAGGCGCCGAAGCCCGTCATGCCAATAAAGACGCCGTCTTCACCGATGAAACGCTCCCAACCCAGCTTGCACGCTGCTTCAACAGCCACGCGAACCGTGCCACGACCAATGATCTTGGCCTGATAGGCCGCGTCCTGCTCGTTGAAGAGCTCCCACGACGGTACAGAGATGACCGTGGTCGGGACACCTTTGGCTTGCAGTAGCGCACGGCCTTTTAGGGCAACAGCGACTTCAGAGCCTGTGGCAAAAATCGTGGCCTTGCGCTCGCCGCCTTCAGCATCGGCGATGATATACGCGCCCTTGGCAACCAGATTCTCATCCGTGTGTGTTTGGCGCACGACCGGGATGGCGTGTCGGGTGGTAATCAGCGAAGCCGGGCGGCTCTTCTGGTTGATCATGACTTCCCAGCACTCAGCCATTTCAACCGAATCTGCCGGGCGCAACACCAGCATGTTCGGCATGGCGCGCAACGAGGCGAGCATTTCTACCGGCTGGTGTGTCGGGCCGTTTTTACCAATAGCGATCGAATCGTGGCTGAACAGGAACTTGACCGGCAAGCCCATCAAGGCCGCACCACGCTGAGCGGGGCGTTCGTAATCCGAGAAGACGAGGAAGGTGATGCCGCACGGAATGATGCCGCCGTGAGCAGACATGCCGTTCATCATCGAACCCATGGCGTGCTCGCGGATGCCGTAGTGGATGTAACGTCCGCCACGATTTTCCGGGGTGAAGGGCTCCAAGGTGTTCTTGTGCTTGGTGGCAGCTTCAAGGTCAGGTGCGCCGGAAATCAGTTCGGGAATGACGGCGGAGAGCACGTCGATAATCTTGCCGGATGCGGCAACACCCGGTTCGTCCTTCTTGGCTTCGAAGAGTTTTTTCTTGTGCGCCAGCAGCGTTTCTGCCCATCCCTTGGGCAGATCGCCTTTGACGATGCGGTCAAATTCAGCCTTGATGGCGGGTGCCAGTTTGGCAACGCGTTCAGTCCAGGCGTTGTATTCACCCACGCTGCGCCGGCCGGCAGTGCGCCAAGCCTCTACGATATCCTGAGGAATGGCAAAGGGTTCATTTGGCCAGCCGAGGTGTTTGCGGGCGGCTTCTGTGTCTTCCTTAAATACGCGGCCGCCGTGCGCGGCACGGGTATCTTCGATACGCGGAATGCCGAAACCAATCTTAGTCGTGCAGGCAATCATGGTTGGGCGCGGGTTTTTCTTGGACATCGTCTTGGCGAGTGCCAGCGCGTGATCCACGGACTCGAAACTCTGACCGTCGGCATCAATTACATTCCAGCCGGCAACGCGGAAGCGAGCGCGTACGTCCTCGGATATGGCTTGATAGGTTGGGCCATCATCAGTCATCTTGTTGTCGTCCCAGATGAAGACGAGCTTGTTCAGTTTAAGGTGGCCGGCTAGGGCGATGATTTCCTGACCAACACCTTCTTGCAGGCAGCCATCACCGACCAGCGAGTAAGTATAGTGATCGATGATATCGTCGCCATACTTGGCGTTCAGGATGGCTTCAGCCACGGCCATGCCGGCAGCGTTGGCGATACCTTGGCCGAGCGGGCCGGTAGTGACTTCAACACCGGTTTTAAGGTCGCGCTCAGGGTGTCCGGCACAATGCGAGTCGAACTCGCGGAAGTTTTTGAGCTGGTCGATGCTCATTTCTTCGTAACCCGACAGATGCAGCAACGAGTAAATCAGCATCGAGCCGTGGCCGTTCGACTGTACAAAACGGTCACGATCAAACCAGGCCGGATCTTTCGGGTTGTATTTCAAATGTTTGGTAAACAGCGCAGTAGTGATGTCTGCGCAGCCCATCGGGGTTCCGGGGTGTCCGTCACATGCACGCTCGATGGCATCCATGGACAGGAAGCGAATGGCATTAGCCATTAGTCGCGGGTCGACTGTGTTCATGTGACAGTATCCTAAGTTATTTGCAAGTTACGAAGAAATCTGTGGTGTGTCTATTGCGGTAAAGAAATGCACTTGTTGTGTCTTTCTGGTACAAAAAATCAAATCCTGATCTTGCCGATTCAGAGAAGCAGAATGTCGCGAATTGCCTTGCAGTTGCGTTCGATTAATGTATTCGTTGACGGATAAGTTGTCAACTAGTCGGTGGCGATTCTGAAGGCGAAAAATATAAAAAAACAATTTATAATCAATTTGTTGCAAGGTTGTTCTTATTGCGCGTAAACAATAAAAAAATACGTATGCTTGACCGGCGAACAAACGGCGTGGATACTCTTAAAGGCACTGTTGATTACTAGCACCTTTGTGATGGTGGTTGTTAGCAGAGCAACCACTTAAGCACTGGATTTCAACTTACTTTGGAGTAATGACAAATGAAAAAATTGTTCCTGATCCATACGATCAACTCGTTCATGGATATTATTTATAATCCGCATTTCAAGCCCTTTTTGGAGAAGAACCCGGACGTCTCCATCAACAACATCATGGATGACAGCCTTTTGTCGGAAGCCCGCGAAAACGCTGGCGTGACCAACGACTTGTGCGCTCGTATCATGAACTACGTTAACGCTGCTGAGCGTGGTGGTGCTGATGTCATTATGGTGACCTGCACTTCCGTTAACGAAGCCGCCAAATATGCCCGCCGTTTCTCGAAAGTGCCGGTGTTCAACATTGATGAACCGACTGTTCGTGAAGCACTGTCGATCGGAAGCAGGATTGGCGTTTTGGGCACGCTGCCGACCAGTCCGAAAGCAATTATTCGTCTGGTTGACGACTATGCTGCTGAAATGGGCAAGAAGGTAACGACTGTTGCCAAAGTTGCCGAAGGCGCCTATGACACGCTGGTTGCGGGTGATCGTGCTAAGCATGATGAACAGGTCGTCGCTGCGGTACGTGCCCTGTCCGAGGAAGTTGACGTTATCATATTCGCACAGATATCAATGTCGCTGGTGTCGTTGCCTGATGACCTCAAGGTTCCCGTGCTGAAGATCGGCGAAGCCGGTTTGAAGGAAGCGCGTCGTCTGCTTAGCGCATAATTATTTTTTGCCCTGAGGAGCGGTTCAGTGTCCATAAGGACATTGAACCGCCTTTTTTTGGCTGTCGCTTTAGTTAGCGCACCAGATTGAAAATGCGTATCTTCTTCTCGCACACCCAGGGTGCGATGGTGGTGTCGACTGTCTTGAAGTGCGCTGAAGCCAGATGCTCCTGAAATGCGGCTTCGTCATCGTAAATCTCGTAAAGAAAAATGTGTGCCGGATCATCCACGGACACGGTGACATCAAATTGCCGGCAGCCCGGTTCAAGTTCGACTGAATTGCGGGCATTGATCAGCATCTCGCGCTTGAAGGCTTCGATATGCTGGGGTTCAACATCGAAATTAACGGCAACTACATACATGAGCGGCTTTCCCAATCTTGAAAATCCAGTAAATATGAACCAATAAAAAAGACTCTTTCGAGCCTTTTTTATTACGAGGTGAATGTCCCACGGAAGAAACAGGTTCGCCCGTGAAACATTAAATAACGACGGTCACCCCACGCCGAAGAGGAACTTCGGCAGTGCCTTGGAAAGCCAGGGTACGTAGGTGGTCAGGAACAGTACAGCAACGTTCATGGCCATGAGCGGCATGATATGTACCGACATTCCTCCGATGCTGGCCTTGCACAGCTTGGCCGCAACAAATAGCGTACCTCCGACCGGCGGTGTGTACAGTGCGATGGAGAGGTTCATGACCATAATCACGCCCATCAGAATCACGTCGATGCCCATGGCTTGCGCCATCGGCAGGAACAGTGGTGCGGTGAGCAGCATCGCAGGCAGCGGCTCGATGAAGATGCCGAGCAGGAGCAGTACGACGTTAAGCAGGAGCAGGAACTGCCATGGGTGGGTGACCAGTGACTGGATCCACTCGGCCAGTTGTACGGCAACCATTTCGGCGGTGAGCAGCCATGACAAAACACCCGTTGCTCCGATCACCAACAGCACCGAGGCACTGGTCTGGAAAGCCTTAAGGGCAATGGCAGGAAGGTCGCGGAACTTGAGATCCTTGTACAGGAAAAGTGAAACCACTAAACCGTAAACCACCGCGATGGCCGCCGCTTCGGTCGGGGTGAAGGTACCTGTCCAGATGCCGCCGACGATGATGACCGGCATCAGCAGTGCCGGGCCGGCATCCTTGGTGACTTCCCATATTTCCTTCAAAGACGCTTTTTCCGAACCATTGTCGCAACCCGTCTTCTTGCCGTAGCGGATACAGACGATTGCCAAGGCAGCGGCACAGATCATGGCGGGGATTACACCAGACATCGACAGAATCCGCATCGAGGCGCCCGAAACAAAGGCAAAGACCAGGAAGGGAATCGACAGTGGCATTAGCAGTGCCAGCGTGCCGGCGACCGAGAGCAAGGCCGCCGTGAAGTCTGGGTGATAACCCTTTTCTTTCATGGTCGGTGCAACCAGCGAGCCGATAGCTGCAGTATCGGCAATCGCCGAGCCGGAAACGCCGCCAAACAGCAGGCAGGACACAATGGTCACGACGCCCATGCCGCCCGGCATCCAGCCGAACAATACACGGGCAAAGGCTACGATGCGCTTGCCAACCCCTCCTCGCGAGAGCAATTCACCAGCAAAGATGAAAAGCGGCACGGCAATCAGGATGAACGGCTCAACGCCAGCGATCAGGTTCAGGAAGAGCGAATCGAGTTGGTAAGGCAGATCCTGGAAATAGACGATGCCTGCCGTCGTGGCGATCATCGCGTAATACAGCGGAATCCCGGCCAGCGCGATGACGAAAAAAACACCAAAAACTTGTACGGTAAGCATTATTCATCCACTCCATAACGTTCTTCGCGTGATTTTCCGCAAAGAATTTGGAACAGGTCATAAACGACAAAGACCATGCTGGCACCACTCGCGATCGCAAGCGGCATGTACTGATAGGCCATTGGTATTTCCAGCACAGTCAGGATGTTTCCCCAGTTGTTGCCAATGATGATCAGGCCGTTCCAGAACAAAATGGACAAAATGACCAGCGCAAACAACTGTACAAAAAAGTCGGCGAGAAGGCGCGTCTTGCCTTCAAGCTTGTCGATAAATTCAGTAATCGTCATGTGACCCGAACGACGGACTATGGACGCACCACCCAGGAAAGAGACCCAGACCATGAGTAGTTCGCAGGCTTCGACGGTTTCGGCCAGATCCGTGCCAAGGGCATGGGCACAAACATTGAAGAATACGAGCGTGATCATCAAGGCTGCAGCAACAACCAATGCCCAGTCAATTATTCTTGCCAAGAAGTGAATAGGCCAGGCTTGCACCGGTCCGCGCGGTAATATCTCGTGCGGTATTCCGGCAATACTGTGTTCAGCAGTAGCCACGATAAATCCTTTCAAACTTACTCGTTTAGCCGCATGCGCGACTTTAAAAAAACCCGAGTCCTCGGTGCGAGGGCTCGGGTAAAGATGTCAACAGGCATACCCGTTAAATACTAGTTTAATGAAACCGCTTACTTCTTGACTGGCAGAGCTTTGCGAACGGCTTCAGCATCCTTCAGGATGGCGTCGGTATCGGGGCCCCATTTGTCCTTGGCTTTTGCGTAGGTCGGCTTGACGGCATCGCGGAACGGTGTGAGGTTTACATAGTTGATCTTGGCGCCCTTGCTGGCCATTTCGGCAATCTGGGTTTCTTCGTTGCGCTTGACTTCAGCACGATTCCAAGCGCCTGCTTCTTGAGCAGCCCGAGTAACGGCCTTTTGGTCTTCGGGCGACAACTTCTGCCAGGTCTTTTCTGAGATGGCCATCGGGATCGGGCTGTAGACGTGGCGGGTCATCGTCACGTTCGGTGCGACTTCATAGAATTTGTTCGACCAGATCGTGTCGATCGGGTTTTCCTGCCCGGCGACGGCGCCTTGCTGGATGGCCAGATAAACTTCCGGTAGAGGCATAATCTGTACGCCGAACCCGACATCTTCAAGCAACCAGCGCATCATTTCGTTCGGGAAGGTACGCAGCTTCTTGCCCTTGGCATCCGCCGGTGTGTTCAGAACGTCTTTGGTGGTCATGCAGCGGAAACCGGCTTCCCACGTCGAGAGGAAACGGAAGCCCTTGGCCGGCGCTTTATCGAACTGGGTCTTCAGCCATTTTGATTCGTCGTAGAACTTCCAACCCTGTTCGTAGCTGTCAAACATGAACGGCAGCATGGTCAGGTTCAGCGTATCAATGAATGGGGCGTAAGAACCGGTGGCCGAAACGGTAAAGTCAATGCCACCGGCAACGAGTTGCTCAATATTCTTCGGGTCGTTACCCAACTGGCCGCAGCAGAAGACGTTAACTTTGTAACGGTTCTGGGTGTATTCAGCGACTTTCTTAGCAAAAATCTGCGCGCCAGCTTGGCGGGCGCCCTGCTGCTGGTCAGTGTGGCTGAATTTCAGTACGGTTTGCGCCTGGACGGCACCACCGAGGCCTGCTGCAAAAGCAACGGCAATCAACTGCACTATGGTTTTACGTTTCAGGTTCATTGATTTATCTCCAATCGTTATGGGAACAGCAGGATAAACATAGATCGTCCGAAGACAACCTCGAAACAACGGGGAGGGCTGTGCTATTTCTCCTCCGTGAAAATCAACCAAGCATCATGTCATTAATAAATACGTTAAAGTATTCGCAGAAGTCACACGATGCACCTTTATTAATAGTTTTGTCAAGCCGTCGGCAAGTTTTTTTGCGTATGGGAAGGCAGCTAAAGAGCCAGAAAAACGGGGAAAATGGTTTGTTTTTGTTGGCTTTCAGGGCAGGATACAGGGGGGTGAGGGCTAGGGTCAGTTCGCGTTGATTCTAGCCAGAACCGCATTGGTGATGTCAACGGAGCCGTTGGGCCCGCCAAATTCCATCGGGCGCACTAAACCCTGGGCAAAAACCTGCTCAACCGCTTGCTCAATAATCATGGCACCGTCGGACAGGCGGGTCTCTCCGTGCCGCTCGGCTAGCCAGTCGAGCATCATGGCGGCTGAGAGCAGCATGGCTGTCGGGTTGGCCTTGCCTTGCCCCATGATGTCGGGTGCCGTACCGTGGGCCGGCTGGAACAGGCCGTGTTTGTCGCCGATATCAGCGGAGGGCGCCATGCCCATGCCGCCGACCAGTGCGGCGATGAGATCTGACAAAATGTCGCCGAACATGTTTTCGGTAACCATCACGTCATAACGCCATGGCTTCATGATCAGGTTGAGTGCCATGGCGTCGACGTAGGCACTGTCAGCGCCAATATCAGGGTGGCGAGCTGCACAGGCTTCAAAAATACTGCGCCAGAAAGCCATTGAGGTGAACACGTTGGCCTTGTCAATGCTGGTGACATGACCAGGGCGACCCTTCAGGGCCGCGCGGCGTTCGGCGATCCTGAAAGCGTAATTACAGATGCGCTCGGTGCCCGTACGACTGATTTTCATCGTGTCGAACACCGCGCTCTCGGCACCCGGCCCGCCGCGCACATCGGCACGGCCACGCGCATAGAACAGGCCTTCAGTATTCTCGCGTACCAGCACGAAGTCGATCTCGGTGGCCCTGGGATCACTCAGTGGCGAGGGCAGCCCTTTGAAGGTGCGAATCGGGCGCACGCCGGCGTACAGGTCAAAGTGAAAGCGAAGATCAAGTTGGGGAATAATTTCTGTGCCATCTTTGCTGCGCACATGCGGCAGCCCCATGGCACCAAACAGGATAGCATCGGCTTCGTCACATACCTTGAGTACGGAGTCGGGCAGGGCAACCCCCGTGTCCAGATAGTGCTGGGCGCCGGCCTTCTGGTAGTTGAAATCGAAGCAGACGCCGATGCGCGAAGCAACCGAATTTAGTACTTGCTCAGCCGAGAGCATAATTTCTTCACCGATGCCGTCACCGGGAAGAACGGCAATGCTGTAGCGTTTGTCTCTGTTCATGAGGCTGGTCTCTGGTGAACGAGCGCTTGGGCGAGCAAAAGGTCGCTGCTACCGCGTTGAAAATCCAGCAGTTTGCTCAGGTTGGATGCACCCCGCATACGGTGGGCTTCGAGAGTCTTGCGAGCCAGTGGGCCATCGCCATCGCGAATCGCGTCGACGATTCTGATGTGTTCCTGCGTGGAATTTTCCGTGTTGTTGCGCAGCGCCAACATGGCCATACGGGCACGGTGCGCACGGCCCCAGAAGTTGCCGACCACTTCAATCAATATGTGGTTGCCCGACAAACTAACCAGCTGGCAGTGAAAACGTTCGTCGGCTAGCGCCCAGGCTTTGATATCGGAAAGTTCGTAGGCGGCTTTCATTTCTTGTGAAGCCCGATCCATGGGTTCAAGCTCCTTAGCCGAGAGATTTCTGGAGGCCGCTAGTTCAACCGCCAGCGATTCGAGGCTGGTCAGAATCTGATAGATCTCCTGGATGTCAGAGGGTGATATCGGCAGTACACGCATGCCGTGGCGTGGAATAACCTCAACCAGACCGTCGCGTTCCAGGCGGATCAGCGCCTCGCGCACTGGCGTCCGGCTAACGCCGAGTTCTTCGGCGAGTTCCTGCTCCAGTGCCCGATGGCCGGTAGGCCACACATCTTCAAGAATGCGTTTCTGGATATCCAGATAAACGCGATCAACAAGGGATTTTGTTTTGCGCGTGGGTTTGCGACGTCGTGTTGCGTTCATTTTAATAATTCCAGTGGGCACGCGGAAGTCCGGCTACCGGCAGGCGCAAACACGCGACCTGGTCACCCAGCAGGCAGCCTAGATAGCCTGTGCGCAAATCGGGACCGCCGAACGCCAGGCTGGACAAATTTTTCAAACAACGGCTTTTGACGCCGTCGAGGTGTGGGCGATCGAGTTCATTGTTCTGGAATGCGCTCTCCGCCCATGCGACATGATCTTCTTCGGCATCTTCAAGTAGCAGTTGCTGTGAACCGTCGGGAAAAACGCGAATGATGCGGTTGCTGATCAGACTGGTGATCCAGGCGCCACCTTCGATGTCGAAGGCCAGTCCGTCCGGGAAAGTGCCGGCACCAAATTCGGTTAGCACCTCACGGCCTCCGAGATCACCATTGGCTTTGATCGGGAAGCGCGAAAGGCAGCGGGCAAAAGTTTCGTTGACGTAGAGCCATTGCCCGCTCGGGTCAATGGCCGCTTCGTTGGTGTAGCCAAGATTGTCGGCGACGATGCGCGCCCCTTTGCGGTCGACCAGTACGATAAAACCATCGGCCACATCTTTTCGGTAGGCCGTTGCGCGCGGCGTTTTGCGTGTGCTGACGGTAATCCAGGTGCGTTCCTGATGGTCGGTGAAGACGAAATTACTGGGGGGTAAATCGATGCCATCAACGCGGTCGACGAAAATACTGACATTGCCGTCACGCGTGAGGCGGAATACGCCACCCCGTTCGAGTCCGAGATCAGCAATGAGGAATGATCCATCTGCATTCAGTGAAATTCCGTTGGGGCGCAGTTCGCGTCCGTCTGGTGCCCTTCCTTGATAAAGCCGCTGTTCGCCACTCGGCAGAATGTGGGCAACGCCTCCCCGCCAGTCCGCCGTGTACAGATCGCCACGGGCCGTACTCAGAACACACTCGGGACGGCTGAGCCCGTGACCGACAAGAGAGATGTCGTTGAGGTCAAGTGCCGGCGAGGTAGCGGCTTGATTGGCGAGAGACTCGGTGACCATTGGGAATACGTCAACTCTTCGTAAATACACTAACGAATACGTTAACGACTGGGACTCGTTCGGTCAAGTTGTTTTTTTTGAAAAATGCACGATCAGCCTGTAATTAAGTAAGTGCTAACTTATTTCACCGGCGCTGATAAATTAGGCATTCAGGAGAAAAACTCTTCGAGCAGACGGGCGAGGATTTCAGGTTGATCGTGGTGAATGTTGTGGCCACAGTTGTCGATGTGAGCTTCCTGAACGTTGGCAAAACAGGCCATTCGGTCCCGGTAGTCGTGCGGGTTTTCGGCAAAAGGCTTCATCATGATTGAGTTACGGCCGGCCACGCTAAGTGTGGGCGCGATGATCCGGCGCCAGCAGGCTTTGGCTTCATCGAGCGGGTAAAGCACGGGGATGATCCAGCGATGACGCGGGTCAGCAGCGAAGACGAAGGCATCGGCTTCTACATTGGCCAGAACAGAGTGCTCGGCAAGAAAGGCTGCACGTTCAGGTGCAAGGCGCGGATTGTCATTGCACATGCGGGTAGCAAAATCGGCACGCTGCTCGTATTGGCGGCAAGTCGAGCTATTGTCGCGAATCTGCTGCAGCCATTTCTCGAAGCGGGCTGGCGTTTCCCCGGAAGGGGATACCCACAGACCGAAGCCTTCGGCATTAACCAGGCGCGATACGCGATGAGGCCGGATGCCGGCGTAAAGACTGGCGACAATGCCGCCCATGCTGTGGCCGAGTATTTGTGCGGGTAGCTCTGGAGAATAAATATCGAGCAGGGCATCGAGATCAGCAATGTAATCCGGGAACCAGTAGGGACCTTCGTTCCATTGTGACAGGCCGAAACCGCGCCAGTCCGGGGCGATGATGCGCCAGTGGCCTTCCAGTGCATCGACGATAAACTGGAAAGAGGCGCTGATATCACCCCATCCGTGCAGAAAGAAAAGCGCCGGCGCCTCTTCGTCTCCCCACAGGCGAACGTGATAGCGGCGTTCACGCACGATAACGAATTCGGAACGGAAGGACTTCATGCCGGCATCGCTTTAAGCACCGGCGATTCACGGATCGGCAGGTTGACCAATGCCGCGAGGCCTGACAGCCCCATGTCGGCGTACCACATCCAAGAATAGTCGCCGAATTGCGTGATTGAGAGGCCGCCCAACCATGCGCCGAGAAAGCCGCCGATCTGGTGTGAGAGCAGCGTCAGCCCAAACAGCGTGCCAAGATAGCGCACGCCAAACAACTTGCCGACGATGGCGGCAGTGGGAGGCACGGTTGCCAGCCAGGTGAAGCCAAGTCCGGCGGCAAAAATATAGAAGGTCAAATCAGTTCTCGGTGCGGCCAGATACAGCGCAATCATCACGGCGCGTGAGGCGTACATCCAGAACAATACGTATTTGCTGCGGTAGCGGGACACGCAGGCACCGGCATAGAGGCTGCCAACAATGTTGGCCGCGCCAATGATGGCCAGCGACCAGCTAGCTACTGACGGTGGCAAGCCGCACAAGTTGACCTCGCCTGGCAAGTGGGTGACGAGAAATGCAATGTGGAAACCACAGGTGAAAAAACCGGCGTGAAGAAGGAGATAGCTGCGGTCGGTCATGGCCTCCTTGACGCTATGCCAGATTCCGGGGCCGGAAGCCCCTGCTGTTGTAGAGGAATGCGCAAGTGGCCGTGCTATCACCCGTACGAGCGGCAGTGCAGCCAGTGTCATGGCAGCCAGCATCCACATTGCACCCATCCAGCCCATTAGCTGAATCAGCTTTTGCAGTACAGGCGCAAAGATGAATTGGCCAAAAGATCCGCCTGCATTGATTACGCCCGAGGCCGCACCACGCGCTTCCAGCGGCAGACGGTTGGTCGCGGCACCGATCAGCACGGAAAAACTGCCAGCGCCCGAGCCGATGGCCGAGAGCAGGCCGAGTGAAAAAACAAGGCCCCACGTACTGTCCATAAAGGGGGTTATGGCACTGCCGAAAGCCAGCAGTAGCAGACCGCCGAGTAGTACGCGCGCCGGACCAAAGCGATCCGCAATGGCGCCGGCGATCGGTTGTACGGCACCCCACATGAATTGGCCGACGGCCATAGCCAGACTGATCGAGGCGATTCCGAGTCCAGTCGTTGAGTTGACCGGGGCAAGGAATAGGCCGAGCGATTGCCGCGCGCCCATGGTAACCATCAGGATGCCGGCGGCTGAGAGCGTGACAGCCCACAAGGAGGGGGTATTGAGGGTGCGAAACATAAATAGTGACTATTTGGCGCGGAGGGAAAGTGCCTAAGACCGTCAATGCGAGAGTGGTTTAAGTGACGGATTTGAGTTGAGATGCGTTAAAAGGATTTGTCAGCAGCCAGCCTGCGGACTAATAAAGACGGTTGCTTTGTCAGCATGTGCCGTGGAAGAGAATGTTTGTAAGGCGTCCACGGCGTGCTTTTCGAGAATGGGTTATTTTTGCGAGTCGGGAGCCTTGAACACCAGCTTTCCGTCTTTTACCGGAATCTGCTTGCCGGGGTTGTATGCCAGACGCACGACATCCTTTTTGCCTTCGAAGCTGTAAGTCACATCGTAACCGACGTGCTTTTGGGAGGTGTCATAGACCGTTTTGCAACGTTGCTCGGTCGTCGTAACCATGTCTTTTTGCTGCATGTTCTTTTGCACCCGATTGCCCGCGTAGCCACCGCCTGCAGCGCCGGCCACTGTCGCTACCGTCTTGCCCCGGCCGGCGCCGACCAAACTACCAAGTGCTCCGCCAATAACCGCACCACCCAAGGTGCCGACGATGCGGTGTTCGTCTTTCACCGGAGCTTGCTTCTGAACCTGTACATCCTGACATTCTTCACGTGGTGTTTTGATGGTTTCAGTGACGTCCTTAACGGCCAAGACTTCGGCATAGCTTGGTTTCGAGATGGCTTTGTAGCCGCCAACACCCACCGCAGAAGCTGCAGCCACGACGATGCCGCCGATAACAATGCCTTTAATCATTGACTTGTCCATGTCACGCTCCTTTGAAGGTTAGAAAAATAGGACATTAGAAATATGCGATTCGTTCCGGATTTTAACCTCAATCATCAATAGCCTGCCTCAATAGGTGTTGTTAAATCCGTGGATTTGCCGTCGCGCTTTTTTAGTTGGTCGTCCGCGCATGTCACTGCCGGGTGTCGGGGCGAGACGTTGTGCTTCTTTTACAGCGGCGCGGCGAGCGATGCTTTCCGGCGTTTCAGCATAAAGCTGTTGCGCTTCGCTGGCCGGACGGCGCTGGTCGTTGATGCCGAGCACTTCGATTGTCCACTTTACTTCGCCAATCGCCAGGTCGAGTGTGTCGCCGCTGTGCAGTTCGCGCGCCGGCTTGACCGTGCTGCCGTTGAGTTTGATATGACCGGCGTGGATGGCTTCAGTGGCCAGCGAACGTGTCTTGTAAAAGCGTGCCGCCCACAGCCATTTGTCGATGCGCAGTTGGTTCAGTGGTGCTTTTTCAGTAAACTCCATGGTGTTTTCGGCGCGATCAGACCGATTCTGCGTCTATGTTCAGGTGTGCGGCTTCTTCTTTCCGGGTGAAACGATCAAGATAGATGTAGACCACGGGTGTCAGATAAAGGGTAAGGAACTGCGAAAGCAGCAAGCCACCGACAACGGCCAGACCCAGCGGTCGCCGCACTTCGGCACCAGCGCCGATCCCCAGAGCAATAGGCAGCGTGCCGACCAGCGCGGCCATGGTAGTCATCATGATCGGCCGGAAGCGGATCAGGCAAGCCTGGTAAATGGCCTGGTGCGCGGGCAGTTTGTCGTTGCGCTGTTTGTCGAGGGCGAAGTCGATCATCATGATGGCGTTTTTCTTGACGATACCGATGAGCATGATGACGCCGACGAAGGCGTACAAGCTGAGGTCAACCCGAAAGACATAGAGTGTGATCAGTGCACCGAGCGCCGCCGAGGGCAGGCCGGAGAGGATGGTCAGGGGGTGGATGAAACTTTCGTAGAGGATGCCGAGCACAATGTAGACCACCAGAATGGCGATCAGAAGCAGGAGGCCCAGACCTTGCAACGAAGCCTGAAAAGCTTGTGCCGTGCCTTGCAGGCTGGTGTTGAGCGAGGCCGGTATGCGTATTTCACGCTCCATGGCCCTGATGCTATCCACCGCATCGCCCAGCGAAACGCCAGGCAACAGGTTGAAGGAAATAGTCACCGAAGGGAGTTGCCCTTGGTGATTGACGGTCAAGGCCTGCGTCGATTTTTTGACGTGGGTCACGGTGTCGAGCGGGATCAGCTTGCCGCCCGATGCGCGTAAGTAGATGCGGGAGAGCATCGAGGGATCGAGTTGGAATTCGGGCGCAACTTCAAGGATGACCTGATACTGGTTCGTTGAGCCGTATATGGTTGAAATCTGACGTGAGCTGAAGGCGCTTTGTAGGGCGTCCTCAACTTGTCCGAAACTCAGGCCCAGTGTGGCGATCTTGTCGCGGTCGATATCCAGTGCGATGACCGGGCTCAGGCTGTTCAGGTTGCTGGTGACGTCGATGAAGCCCCTGAGCTGACGAATTTTGCCGAGCAGGGTTTCAGTCCACTGGTACAGTTCGGGCAAATCGGTGCTTTGCAGGGTGTATTGATATTGAGCCGAGGTAACCTGCCCGCCGATGTTAATCACTGGCGGGTTGCGCATATAGACCTTGATGCCAGGCACGGCCGCTAGTTTCGGGCGAAGCTGCTGGATGATTTCGTCCGCCGAGAGTGTTCGCTCATCACGCGGCTTGAGGATCATGTTGAGAAATCCGGTGTTGGAGGTTGGGCGTGAGCCACCTGCGCCGACAACCGACATGAAGGAGCGAACGTTTGGATCTTTGGCGATGATGTCAGCTACTGCGCGCTGGTGTGCGATCATCGATTCGAACGAGGCGTCCTGCGCACCCTCCGTAACGGCGGCAATTTGACCGATGTCACCGCTAGGGATGAAGTCTTTGGGAACCAGTGTGAAGAACATGCCGCTCAGCAAAACGGTGGCAATAAAACCAGTGATGACCAGACGGGGGTGCGCCATGGCCCGACTCAGGCTTTTCCCGTAAGCGGCCAACAGTGATTCAAAAAAGTGCTCAAAAGCACGGAAGACACGGCCATGGGCTCGCGGCGCTGAATGTTTGAGATAGCGACTGCACAGCATCGGCGTCAGGGTCAGCGAAACAAGACCGGAGACGAGAATGGCGGCACAGATGGTGACCGCAAATTCGTGCAGTAAGCGCCCGACGATACCACTCATGAAGAGGACCGGAATGAACACCGCCACCAGTGAAATGGTCATTGAAATGATGGTAAAACCGATTTCGCGCGAGCCCTTAATGGCCGCCTGCAACGGCGTTTCCCCCAGTTCGATATGGCGCACGATGTTTTCGAGCATGACAATGGCGTCGTCGACGACAAAGCCGACCGAGAGCGTTAGGGCCAGCAGGGAGAGATTGTCCAGGCTGTAACCAAGAACATACATGACGGCAAAGGTGCCGATTATCGAGATGGGCAGCGCCAGCGCCGGTATGACGGTGGCCGACAGGTTGCGCAGGAAGAGCAGGATCACGAGGATCACGAGGAAGCCCGCTAGGAGAAGGGTGATCTGGACGTCTTCGATCGACTCGCGGATGGTAATGCTGCGATCGTAAAGCGTGGTTACGTTGATTGCTGCGGGCAATTTGGCCTGGAAACTCGGGAGGATGCGTTTGATTGAATCAACCGTCTCGATGGTGTTGGCGCCGGGTTGCCGATAAATGGCCAGTATGATGGCGCGCTTATCTACGTTCCATGCCGCCACCCGTTTGTTCTCAACGCTGTCGATTGGCGTGGCGACTTCCTCAAGCCGAATCGGAGCACCATTGCGCCAGGCGACGATGAGCGGGCGATAGGCGGCAGCGGTTGCGAGTTGTCCGTTGTCCTTGATGGCAAAGGTTTGGCGCTCGCCCTCAATGAGGCCGATCGGCTGATTGACGTTGGCTTGAGTGACCGCTTGCTGTAGTTCGTCGATGCCCATGCCGCGAGCGGCAAGCTGGTCCGGATTACTTCGGATGCGTACAGCGTATTTTTGCGAACCAAAAACCTGAACTTGCGCTACACCGCTGATGGTGGAGATGCGCTGGGCAAGTTGCGTCTCGGCATATTCGTTGATGACTGGCAGCGGCAGTGTCGGCGAGGACAGGGCCATATAGAAAATGGGTGAATCGGCCGGATTGATCTTGCGGAACGAAGGCGGTGCCGGCATGCTCGACGGCAGTTTTCGCTGAGCGGCGGCGATGGCCGATTGAACATCTTGGGCGGCGGCGTCGATACTGCGGTCGAGCGAGAATTGCAGCGTGATCGAGGTGGTTCCTTGAGCACTGGTCGAACTCATTGAGTCAAGGCCGGCGATAGTCGAGAACTGCCCTTCCAGAGGTGTGGCGACGGCGGCTGCCATGGTCTCCGGGGAGGCTCCGGGTAGAGAGGCGCTGACCGAGATGGTCGGGAAGTCAACGCTGGGTAGCTCTGAGACAGGCAGTGCTCGATAGGCGATAACGCCAAAAATAACGAACGCTACCATCAGCAGCGTGGTCATGACCGGGCGACGGATACAGAGTTCAGGCAGGTTCATGGCATTACGCTATTTGCCAGCGGGTGTTGCGGTGTCAACCGGACCAGCAGCAGCGGGTTGGGCGGCTTCCTTGGACTTGATCTTGACGCCCGGTGCAAGGCGCAGCTGGCCGTCGGTAACTACGGTTTCACCAGCCTGAAGCCCCTTGTTGATCGCCGTATATTTACCGTCAGACGCGGCAGTTTCGACCTTGCGCACTTCGACACTTTGGTCGTCTTTGACGACAAAAATGAAATTGTCCTCTGCGCCTTGTTGAATGGCCTCGTTGGGCACTGAAACCGCATTGACAAGGGTATTGATGAGAAGCGTTACTTTGAGAAATTGCCCGGGAGTGAGTTTTTCGTCCGCATTGGGCAGCACGGCTTTCATCAAAATGGTGCCGGTGGTGCTGTCAACCGCGTTGTCGAGAAAGTGCACTTCGCCTTCAAAGTGCTGGGACGCATCACCGGGCAGACTGACATCAACGCGCATTCGATCTGACTTATTGGTGTTGGAGCCCATGGCCGCACGCAGTCGTGCCAAGTGTTTCTCAGGAATCGAGAAAGTAACAAGCAGCGGTTGTACACGATTCACTACGGCTAGCGTTGTTTCGTTAATTTTGACCGATGAGCCGGGGAAAACCAGTCGGGCGCCCACAATGCCGTCAAACGGGGCGCGAACGGTGGCGTAGGAAAGTTGCAGGCGAGCAAGTTCAGCCGCGGCTTTGCTGGCACGGAGGTTGGCGCTGGCTGCCGCTTCGTTGGTGCGAACGTCGTTAACTTTTTCTTCCGAAACAAAATTACGGTCTTTGAGCGCCGTGTAGCGGGCCGTGTCGGAGCGTGTCTTGGCGATCAGTGCGTCATCACGAGCGGCGGTAGCTTGAGCCTGTTGCAGGCGGGCGGCGAAATCTGTCGGGTCAAGACGGATCAGCACATCACCCTGTTTGACATGTTGCCCTTCGGTAAACAGAACGGCGGCGACTTGCCCATCGACCCGGGATTTTAGTGCGACGCTCTCATAAGATTCGGCGCGACCAACCACCTGCAGAGTGACAGGAATGTCCTTCTCAATGGATTTGGCCGTGACGACGGGAACCGGGGGCGGTTCAGCCTTCTTCTTCGCGCCTTCTGAACAAGCCGCGAAGAAGAAGACGATTATGATCAGAAGGGCCGTTGAAGATGCTTTCACGGCAGTAGCGACTCCAGTGCGTAAAGTTCTTCGACCATTTCACGGCGGCGGACGAGATGTGCCTGTGCCCCATCAACCATCACTTCAGCGGCGCGCGGACGGGCGTTGTAATTAGAACTCATGGCCATTCCATAGGCGCCGGCTGACATGATGGCCAGTAAATCGCCGGGCTGGAGAGCCAGTGGGCGATTGTGCCCGAGAAAGTCGCCGGATTCGCAAATTGGGCCGACAATTTCCCAAGCACAGGGGGCGTCGTTGCGTGGGGCGACCGGTACAATGTCGTGCCAAGCGTCGTAGAGTGCCGGTCGGGCGAGGTCGTTCATGGCCGCATCGATGATGGCGAAATTTTTTACTTCACCGGGTTTGAGGTACTCAACCTTGGTGAGCAACGTGCCTGCATTGCCGACCAGGCGCCGTCCCGGTTCCATCAGAACCTTGAGTCCACGCCCCTTGAGTTTTTGCAACAGCGGCTGCAGGTAGGATTTTACCGTTGGCGCTATTTCATCCTTGTAGCGGATTCCCAAACCACCGCCGATGTCGATATGGTGCAGAGTAATGCCGGCGTCCGCGAGTTGATCGACCAGTAGGAGTATCTTGTCGAGCGCCTCAGCAAAGGGTGCCGGATCGAGCAGTTGCGAGCCGATATGGCAGTCGATGCCTGTAATTTGGAGGAAGGGTAGCTTAGCCGAGTACTGATAGAGCGCCAGCGCATCTTCATAGGCTACGCCAAACTTGTTTTCCTTGAGGCCGGTCGAAATGTAGGGGTGTGTCTTGGCGTCGACGTTAGGGTTAACGCGCAAGCTGATCGGCGCTTTCTTGCCGAGGCTGGCGGCAACGGCGTTGAGCCGGTCAAGCTCGGGGGCAGACTCAACGTTGAAGCAGAGAATTCCAGTGGTGAGGGCAAAGGCCATTTCGTCAGCCGTCTTTCCGACACCGGAGAAGACGATTTTTTTCGGATCGCCGCCTGCTGCCAATGCGCGTTTGAGTTCGCCTGTGGAGACAATGTCGAATCCGGCGCCACCGCGCGCAAACACATTGAGCACGGCAAGGTTGGCGTTGGCTTTAACAGCGTAGCAGATCAGCGCGTCGACGCCTTCCAGTTCCGTTTGAAATTCTTCCAGCGAGGCTTCGAGTGCGGCGCGGGAGTAGACGAAGCAGGGCGTGCCAAAGCGTGCTGCGATATCGGAAAACGGGACAGACTCGGCATGCAAATGGCCGTTCTTCAGCGAAAATGCGTTCATTGGGGGGGTTCCTTAACCGTGTTAAGATCAGTGGTAGCGGGTGATGCTGGCGTGCTGGGTTCTGCCGAGGCCGTTGGTACTCTGAATTGCGGAGGCGGAAGATACAACGATCCCTTTGTGCCGCACGCACTTAGAATAATTGTGGCCAGCAGGAGGGTAATCGTGAGATGTCGGTGCATGGAGCACATGGCTTGTAGATGGGAAATTGAAAATGGTAGCACAGGATGAATGAGAGTGAATTCAATGCGCTTGCCGACGCAACGCTAAAACAGATCGAAAGCGGGCTTGAAGCCAGCGGTGCCGATCTCGATTTCGCGATGATCAGCGACGGTGTACTCGAAATCGAGTTTGCCGACGGCGGCAAGATTATCGTAAATCGTCATGGCGCAGCACAGGAAGTCTGGGTGGCTGCACGCTCCGGTGGGTTCCATTTCCGCTGGGATGGCGAAGTGTGGCGCGATACACGCGACAGCAGCGAACTCTTGGCCGCCCTGTCGGCGCTGGTGTCGGTTCAGGGCGGTGAGCCGGTTAGTCTTGATTAGGGCCTAGTCAACAGGCTTAACACTTGGGTCCTGCGCTGGTTCAGCTTCCAAGTAGCTGGGAACGTTTTCCTTGTAGAACAGCTCCCTTGCTGGCCCCTTGCCGGAACCCGATCCTTCCAGAGCCACCAGTCCGTCAGGCTGCGGCATAAAGGATTCAGGCACGTCCTTGAGTACCTTGGCCATGTAGGCAATCCAGGTCGGCAGTGCGGCCGAGCCACCGGTTTCCCGCCCACCCAGACTTCTCGGCTGGTCGAAGCCGATCCATGAACAGGCAACGACAGTTCGCTGATAGCCGCAGAACCAGGCATCGACTTGTTCATTGGTGGTCCCGGTCTTGCCCGCCAGATCGCGGCGCTTGAGTGTCGCCGAGGCGCGTGCCGCGGTACCGTAGATGGTGACGTCACGCAACATGCTATCCATCAGGTAGGCATTGCGCGGGTCGATGGCCAGCAAGGACTCTTCGCCGGCTGAGACCGGTTGCGCCTGCGCCAGTACCAGCCCCTTCTCGTCCTGAATTTCATGCACGATATAAGGTTTGATACGGTAGCCACCATTGGCGAAAACTGAGTAGGCAGTGACCATCTGCCAGGGAGTGACCGAACCGGCACCAAGCGCCATGGTCAGGTAAGGCGGGTGCTTCTCAGCATCGAAGCCGAAGCGCGTCGCGTAATCCTGAATAAAATTAACACCGCTAGCCTGCAACAGGCGGATCGAGACCATGTTCTTTGACTTGGTCAGCGCTGTACGCATGCGCATCGGGCCCTCGAATTTTCCATCGTAGTTCTTTGGTTCCCAAGCTTGGCTGCCAGTTACCGATGCGGGAAAACTGATCGGATCGTCGTGAACAATTGACGCTGGAGAAAAACCCTTTTCTAGCGCGCCTGAATAGATGAAGGGCTTGAAGCTCGATCCGGGCTGTCGCCAAGCCTGCGTGGTGTGGTTGAATTTGCTGCGGTTGTAGTCAAAACCGCCGACCAGCGAACGGATGGCACCGTTTTGTGGGTCGGTGGATAGAAAGGCGGCTTCAACTTCGGGCATTTGCGTGATGCGCCAGTCATTCTTATCGTCGGTTTGCACACGGATTACGGCACCGCGGCGCAGTCGCTTGTTCGGCGGCGCCTTGTCGTCGATCATGCGAGCGGCGAATTTGAGTCCGTCGCCGCTGATGGTGACGATCTCACCGCCGCGTCGGTAGGCGCGGATCTGTTTGGCGTCGGCTTGCAGAATGATAGCCGGATGCAAATCTTCCGAATCGTGGAAATCTTGCAACAATTCGTCAATGGCTTCGTCCTGTTCGGACTTGATGTCGGCCATTTCAACGTAGGCTTCAGCGCCACGATAGCCGTGACGACGGTCATAGTCGAGCACGCCGCGTCGCAGGCTGCTGTAAGCAGCTTCCTGATCGTTCTTAAGAATCGTCGTATAGACGCGAAGTCCGCGAGTGTAGACGTCCTCGGGGAAACGTTCGGCTGCCATCTGGCGCGCCATTTCAG
The DNA here is from genome assembly GCA_038203745.1 of Burkholderiales bacterium. Lineage (GTDB taxonomy): Bacteria > Pseudomonadota > Gammaproteobacteria > Burkholderiales > Rhodocyclaceae > Propionivibrio. The sequence goes on from JBBRDR010000012.1 coordinate 28,981, forward strand.
CAACGAATTCAGCGTGGACTACAAATTCATTGGTGTCACGCTTGACGATCAGTGCTTGCTTTAAGGCCGCTTCGTGCTGTTTGGCATCAATAAACCCGAGTTCGTGCATGCGGCGTAGAACATATTGCTGGCGCAAGCGGGCGCGCTTTGGGTTGACCACCGGATTGAAGGCAGATGGAGCCTTGGGTAATCCAGCCAGCATGGCCGCTTCGGCGATGTTCAGATCCTTAAGCGGCTTGCCGTAGTAAATCTGGGCCGCTGCTCCGAAGCCATAGGCACGTTGCCCGAGATATATCTGGTTGATGTACAACTCAAAAATCTGATCTTTGCTCAGGTTGTTTTCAATTTTGAAGGAAAGTAGTGCTTCGTAAAGCTTACGGGCGTAGGTCTTTTCGGAGGATAGGAAGAAATTCTTGGCAACTTGTTGCGTAATTGTCGACGCCCCTTGCTTCTTCCCGCCTCCTGCCAGATTGCTCAAGGCGGCGCGCATGACGCCCAGTGCATCCACGCCGTTATGCTGGTAGAAGCGCTCGTCTTCGGCGGCTAGGATGGCTTGTTTCATCACATCAGGGACGTCCTGGAAGCTCACCACCGCCCGACGTTCTTCACCAAACTCGCCGATCAGATAGCCGTCGGCTGTGAAAACGCGCAAAGGAACTTTTGGCCGGTAGTCAGTCAGTATTTCCAGAGAAGGCAGGTTTGGGTAGGTCAGAATCAGGACTGTGGCGGCCATAGCAATGGCCATGGCGGCAAGTCCGGTAATGAACAGAATCGGGTAAAGAATCCAGCGGGATACGTTAGGCAAAGGGGGCGTCCGGAAGTAAATACATACACCAGCATTATAAACGCTGCACGATTGACTGTGGCAGGGTGCCAAAATTCCGTGATAAAAATGGCTTTACATGCCTGATACTTGTTGCTAGCATCTAATGTAGATTATCTATAAGTACGCTAACTACAAATTATTCAAGGGTTTTTTTTCGGCGAGGGGTGGTAATTTGCAACTCGATCTATCGATTTTCAATCCTAAGGCACGGTCCCTGATCGGACTCGATATCAGTTCGTCGTCAGTCAAGATGGTTGAACTGGCGAGTGATGGCAAGAACGGGTATCGCGTCGAGCGATATACGATCGAGGTACTGCCAAGGGATGCTGTCGCTGACGGTAATATTGTCAATCTGGAAGCGGCGGCTGAGTCCGTGCGCCGGGCATGGAAGAAGCTGGCAACCTCGACCCGACAGGTGGCTATTGCGCTACCCGCTTCACATGTGATCACAAAAAAAATCATTGTGGCCGCCGGACAGCGCGAGGAAGAGTTGGAACTTCAGGTCGAATCTGAGGCAAACCAGTACATCCCGTTTGCGCTTGAGGAGGTCAACCTCGATTTCCAGGTCGTTGGGCCTGCTGCGTCTTCACCTGAGGAAATTGAGGTGCTCATTGCCGCCTCACGTAAGGAAAAAGTCGAAGATCGCGTGGCCGTCGCTGAATCTGCGGGATTGAAACCGACGGTTATGGATGTTGAGTCCTATGCCGTTCTTTCTGCGTTCGAGTTAATCGAGAAACAACTTCCAGATGGTGGCAAGGGGCAGATTGTTGCTCTGGTTGATGTCGGCGCTAATGTGATGAACCTGACGGTGCTGCGAAATGGTCAGCAACTCTACGTACGCGAACAGGCGTTTGGTGGGAATCAGCTGACGCAGGATATCGCACGGCTTTTCGGCATGACATTCGAGGAAGCCGAAGCCGAGAAGCGGCGCAATAACCTGCCGGACAACTACGAAGCCGAACTCTTGCAGCCTTTTGTCGAGAGCATGGCTCTGGAAGTGTCGCGTGCTTTACAGTTTTTCTTTACGTCAACGCAATTTACGCAGGTCAACCACATCGTTCTTGCCGGAGGGTGCGCAGTCCTTCCAGGAGCCGACGAGGTGGTGGCATCAAGGACGCAGATCAACACGATTGTTGCCAACCCCTTTGCGGATATGGTGCTTTCAGATCGTGTTCGTGCCAAGAGCCTGCTGGCTGATGCCTCTTCGCTGATGGCCGCGTGTGGCCTTGCTCTGAGGAGGTTTGACGAATGATACGCATTAATCTACTTCCCCATCGAGAAGAAAAACGTAAAGCACGGCGGCAGCAGTTTTATGGCTTACTGGGCATGGTGTCCGTACTTGCCGGTTTGATCGTGTTTCTCGGCTATACGGTGATCGCGGGTTACATTACTTCACAAGAGGCCAGGAATGATTTCCTGAAAAAAGAAATTGCTGTTCTTGATAAACAGCTTGATGAAATCAAGCGGCTTAAAGAACAAACGCAGGCGCTGCTGGCGCGTAAGCAGATCATCGAGTCCTTGCAGCGAGACCGTGCCGAGGCTGTCCGCCAATTAAGCGAGCTGGTTAAACAAATGCCGGAAGGCATATATCTTCGCTCGATTAAACAGGACGGAGTGAAGATTACTATGAGTGGATACGCTCAATCCAGCGCCCGGGTTTCGACACTGATGCGTAATATTGAGGCATCTCCCTGGCTCGAAAAACCTCAATTAATCGAAGTTAAAGCTGTCACTGTAGATAAGCGCCGGCTCAATGAATTTAACCTGATTGCCGCCCTTAAGCGCGCCCCTGTTTCTGATGGAGGTAAGAAATGAACACGGCCTCTATTGCAAAAGTCGACTTCAATGCGATTCTTGACGACTTCAGGAACCTGAACCCGAAGGATGTGGGTGCTTGGCCCGTGGTTCCGAGGTTCACAGCGTTGTTCGCCCTATTTACAGCCATTCTGTTCGCCGGATGGTGGTTTTCGTGGAGTGATGAACTGGATGTTCTTACCACACGGGAGCAGGAAGAACTAAAACTCAGGGAAGATTTTGTAGCCAAGAAGACTCAAGCGGTCAATCTGGATTTGTATGTGCAACAACTAAATGAAATTGATCGTTCATTCGGTGCGTTATTAAAGCAGTTACCCAACAAATCAGAAGTTGAATCCTTGCTCGTTGAAATCAATCAATCGGGCATGGGGCGGGGCCTTCAGTTTGATCTCTTCAAGCCAGGGCCGGAGAACGTCAAAGACTTTTACGCAGAATTACCGATCAACGTACGACTTACCGGTAATTACCATGACTTTGGAGCTTTTGCCGGAGATATCGGCAGACTGTCGAGGATCGTTACGCTCAATAATATTTCTATTTCCGCCAATCCGCAGGCGAAAGATGGAAGCCTAGTTATGGATGCCGTGACAAAAACCTACCGTTATCTTGACGAGGAAGAGCTGGCAGCTAAAAAGAAGGCAGCGCTTGCTGCCAAGGGTGGTAAGAAATGAGAAAGATAGCTGTCGTACTGGCCTGTTTTTCTCTGGTGGCCTGCTCGAGCGGGGATAACGGTGATTTGCGTCAGTGGATGAAAGATTCCACCAAGGATATCAAGGGGAGAATTCCTCCTCTGCCGCAAGTGAAACCGTACGAGCCGGTTCCATATGATGTGGGCAATTTGATTGACCCCTTCAAGCCATCAAAGATCGGTTCTGAACAGAAAAAAAATGGCAGTGGAGCGCAGCCGGATATGGATAGGCCGCGTGAACCATTGGAAGCCTATCCCTTGGAGTCGCTGAAATATGTGGGAGTGATGACCAAGAAGAAAGTTTCCTATGCCATCGTTCAGGCTGATGTTTCTTTGTACCAAGTGAGGATCGGAAACTATATGGGGCAGAATTTCGGAGTAATCACCAAAGTTTCTGAGTCCGAAGTGGTGTTGAAAGAACTTATTCAGGACTCTGCCGGTGACTGGGTTGAAAGAGAAAGTACGCTGTTGTTGCAGGGACAGGAGGGTAAAAAATGAAACAGATTAAAAAGTGCCTGCTCGGCCTAGTCGGAGGTTTTTTTCTGGCGGCCACATCTTTGAGTGCACAGGAAGTTAAATCCAATTCAATCGAATCGATGACCGCTGCCCAGATTGGCGGTGTTGTTAATTTGAAAGTTACGTTCAAGGAGCCTTTGGTAGGGATTCCGCCGGGTTTCAGTGTGGCCAAGCCGGCGCGTATTGCGTTTGACTTCGCCAATACAGTCAATGGAATTGGAAAAAATAGTCAAACCTATAACGAAGGTGACTTGAAGAGCACTAATATCGTTCAGGCCGAGGGGCGCACCCGCCTAGTATTAAACTTGAATCAGGCCATGACTTACGAAGCCAGTATTGAAGGTAACAGTCTGTTGCTAACGCTGCTGCCAAGTGCTGCCAAGGAGTGGCAAAAAGGTGGCGTTGTTCAACAGGTTGAGAATTTCGCTCAGGCACAGGCACGTGCGTTACAGGACACAAACAGCATTCGGGATATAGCCTTCCGCCGTGGCAAGGATGGAGAAGCAAAAATAACGGTCGATATGAGCGACCCAAATGCCGGAATCGATATCCGTCAGCAAGGGCAAGATTTGATAGTAGATTTTGTCAAAGTCAATGTGCCTGAGTCGTTACGCAAACGTCTGGATGTTACTGATTTTGCAACGCCGGTTGTTTCGTTGAACACTGTTCAACAAGGTGCAAATGCGCGCATGACAATAAGGCCCAAGGGATTGTGGGAGCATAATGCCTACCAGACAGACAACCAGTTTGTGATCGAAGTCAAACCGGTAATCGAGAATCCCAATAAGCTGGTGCAAGGTTCACGTGGCGGATATCAGGGCGAAAAACTGTCACTGAATTTCCAGAACGTCGAAGTAAGGCGTTTATTACAAGTTATCGGTGAATTCACCGGCATGAATATGGTTGTAAGTGACTCCGTTGGGGGGGCAATCACGTTGATTCTTAAAGATGTGCCGTGGGATCAGGCGCTCGATATCATCATGCAGCAGAAGGGGCTGGACATGCGTAAGAACGGCAATGTCATCCTGATCGCGCCGCGTGAGGAAATTGCCACCAAGGAAAAACTTGAGTTTGAGTCTAAGGCCCAAATTGGCGACTTGGAACCTATGCGTACCGAGAGTTTCCAGATGAACTACGTAAAAGGGGCTGACGTTAAAAAGCTTTTATCGGACCCGAAACAAACTCTCCTGTCCAAGCGCGGAAGCGCTTTGCTGGATGATAGATCAAACATCCTCTTTGTTCAGGATACGCCAAGTCGATTGGAAGATGTAAGAGTGATGATTGCCAAGGTTGATGTGCCTGTGCGGCAGGTCATGATCGAAGCTCGTATTGTCGAGGCAGGTGACAGTTTTGCGAAAAATCTTGGCATAAAACTAGGATTCAGACAAATAACGCCAGGTAATAGTTTCGGAAATAGCGATACGCTTGTTCGAGGTAATTCGCTGACTAATTCATCTGTTAATCTACCGGCAACGCCGCGTACAGGGAGTGCGGGCACGCTTTCCATGCAACTTTTTAATAGCGCGCTTACACAGTTTTTGACTGTAGAAATTTCCGCACTAGAAGCCGATGGTCAACTCAAGGTGATATCCAGTCCAAGAGTAATGACAGCTAATCAGATTGAAGCCTTGATTGAGCAGGGGGTCGAAATTCCCTATCAGCAAGCAACAAGCTCTGGGGCTACGAGTGTTTCTTTCCGTAAAGCCAATCTGTCATTAAAAGTAAAGCCGCAGATTACGCCTGACGGAAGAATTACAATGACTTTGGATATCAATAAGGATACGCCGAATGAAACCCTTAATACGGGTGGGAGCGGGGTGGCCATTGATACAAAACACATTAAAACAGAAGTGCTTGTTGAGAATGGCGGAACAGTCGTGATTGGGGGTATTTATACCCAAAAGAAAAACGAAAATACTCAACGTATTCCTTTCTTTGGCGATCTGCCCTATATTGGTTGGCTATTTAAGAATAGGGAATGGATTGACGACAAGACAGAGTTGTTGATATTCATCACTCCGAAAATTATTGCGGATAATCTCGCCGTCCGTTAAGGCAACGGCATCGAAAAAGGCCGGCATTTATGCCGGCTTTTTTGTTTTGTTTCGGTACACCCCTGCTGCGGTAGAATAACGACGTGGATAAACAATACGGAACAAAAAATGTCTTTCTTGTAGGCTTGATGGGGGCAGGAAAGACGACTCTCGGCCGTACGCTTGCCAAGCGACTGGATCTGACTTTTGTAGATTCAGATCGCGAAATTGAGGCACGTACGGGAGTCAGCATTCCTACTGTATTTGAGATTGAAGGTGAGGACGGGTTTCGTAAGCGTGAAGTTCAGGTGATTGCCGATCTTTCACGTCAAAGTGGGCAAATTATTGCGACCGGAGGTGGCGTAGTCCTACGTTCTGAGAATCGCTGCAACATGGGGGCTAGTGGATTCGTCGTGTATCTTAATGTGCCACCACACACTTTGTGGGAACGCACACGCCATGATCGCAACAGGCCGTTGCTTCGCGTAGAAGACCCCTTACTCAGGTTAAAAGAACTCTATGCCGAACGAGATCCGTTTTACCGAGAAGTGGCGGATCTGGTTATTGATGGAAGTCGGACTAACGCACAGGGCGTACTGCAACTATTGATCAAGGAAGTTGGAGAGCGATGGAAACTTTAAATGTCGCCCTGGGTGATCGTGCCTACCCGATTCTTATCGGGCACAGCATTGTCGCACGCACCGAGTTGCTATTGCCGTATCTGCGCCAGCCTAAAGTGGCCATAGTTAGCAATACGACTGTTGCACCTTTGTATCTTGAGCGAATAGCCAATGCACTGCAGGCTGTGGATGTTTCGGTTTCTACGGTTATTCTTTCCGATGGTGAGCAGTTCAAGAACTGGCAGTCGCTCAACACCATATTTGACACTTTGCTTGAACAACGATGCGAGCGTTCGACAACACTCATCGCGCTAGGTGGAGGGGTGGTCGGAGACATGACAGGCTTTGCTGCAGCTTGCTATCAGCGTGGCATGCCTTTTATACAAATCCCGACAACGTTACTGTCTCAAGTTGATTCTTCGGTTGGTGGCAAGACTGCGATCAATCATCCGCAAGGGAAAAACATGATTGGCGCTTTCTATCAGCCGAAACTGGTGCTGGCTGATACAGCGTTCCTGGATACTTTGCCGGATCGGGAACTTAAAGCAGGGCTAGCGGAGGTCATAAAAATCGGATTGATCCGCGATTTGCCATTTCTGGAATGGCTTGAAGTTAATTTGGAAAGACTGCTGGAGCGCGACCCGGAGGCGTTGCAATACGCCATCTACCGTTCCTGCGAAAACAAGGCGGAAGTCGTGGTTGCCGATGAACATGAAAACGGTGAGCGGGCTTTGCTCAACTTGGGCCATACATTCGGGCACGCGATTGAAACGGGTATGGGTTACGGAGAATGGCTACACGGTGAAGCCGTGGCAACAGGCACCATGATGGCGGCAGAACTTTCATTTCAACTTGGCTGGATTGGCCGTGGTGAAGTTCTGCGTATAGAAAACCTGTTCAAGCGCGCCGGATTGCCGGTAACTGGCCCGGCTTTCGGTGGAGAGCGTTACCTGGAACTGATGCAACACGATAAAAAAGTTCAGGATGGAAAGCTGAGGCTGGTGTTACTCAAGCAAATCGGTCAGGCCGTGATCAGCGATGTTGCATCACACGCTGAAATTGCCAAAGCCATTGTGGCGCGTTTGACACATGTTTGAGCTCGCGCCCTATGCTGTTTCTTCGGCAAACTCCCGAGGACGACGGCACCCCGACGACCCTCCTTCGCATCGCAGCGAATTCCAGCGTGATCGTGACCGGATTGTGCACTCTACGGCCTTTCGTCGGCTTGAATACAAAACACAGGTTTTTGTTAACCATGAGGGGGACCTTTTCCGGACTCGGCTGACACACACCCTTGAAGTTGCTCAGATTGCCAGAGGCATTGCACGTGCCTTGCACCTCAATGAAGATCTGGTCGAGGCGATTTCACTGGCTCACGATCTTGGCCATACGCCATTCGGGCATGCCGGACAAGATGCGCTTAACGAGTGCATGCGTGAGCACGGTGGGTTTGAACACAATCTGCAAAGCCTACGAATCGTCGATCTGATTGAAGAACGCTATGCCGCTTTCGATGGGCTGAATTTGTGTTTTGAAACGCGCGAAGGCATCATCAAACATTGCTCTATAGAGAATGCGCGCAAGCTGGGCGAAGTGGGTGAACGCTTCTTGCAACGTACGCAACCATCTCTCGAGGCACAAATCTGCAATTTTGCCGATGAAATTGCCTATAACAATCACGATGTCGATGACGGCATACGCTCCGGACTGATTTCGCTGGAGCAATTGAACGATGTCGGCCTGTTTGAGCGCTATGTGGCGGAAGTCAGAGCCAAGTATCCAGGGCTAAGCGGACGCCGTTTGGTGCACGAAACAATACGTCGCATGATCAATGTGCTGGTGTGCGATCTGATCGAGACGACGGCCAGCAACATTGCCAGGCAAAAGCCGGCAGATATTAACGAAGCCAGATTGGGAGAGCCGCTGGTTGGGTTTTCTGAGGAGTTGCGTGAAGCGCAGCGCGAGATGAAGCGATTTTTACGCAACTACCTTTATCAGCATTTTCAGGTCTTGCGCATGACCAGCAAAGCCAGTCGAATTGTCAGTGATCTTTTTGCAGCTTTCATCAACGATCCGCGGATGCTTCCCCCGCAGTATCAGAGCGATGATGAACAGGCACGCAGGGTGTCTGACTATATTGCCGGAATGACTGATCGCTATGCCATGAAGGAACATCGCCGATTGTTTGCGGTTGGCGAGATTTAGTTCGCCCGATTAATAAAGGTAACCCAAATGCACAAAACGCCCGCAATAGCGGTAATGCCGTTCACTTAAGGTTCTTTTCTGAGATACCGAATGGCGTAGCGTTTAGGTAGGGCTTTAACGACACGGGGGCATTGACGCCCCCGTCGTTTTTCCACGATGGCGAATTGCAACTGTGTTCTCAGGCGCAAG
>JBBRDR010000013.1:0-37002 GCA_038203745.1 Burkholderiales bacterium
TCCATCTATGGCGAGGCTAGTTCAGAAGATTACGAAACCTTACAGGAAGAGGGTATTGAAGTCTTACGTCTTCCGCGCAGAAAGAAAGCGGATTTAAATTAAGCTTTATCTACAGCGCTACTTAACTTTACATAATACAAATTATGCGCTTTATAAAAGGTCTTGGTACTAGATTTGCATACCAGACATGTATGTCACAATGACCTCTTAATTTGTAATTCAAGGCAATTTCAGCATGCCAGAAACAAGCGGTAAGCAAGCGGCTTCAGAGCGCGTCTTTCAACAAATTGATTCAGGCTCCATTGGACCCCAACTCTATCGCTTCTTAAGGGAATCAATAATTCGAGGGGAGCTTCAACCTGGACAGGCATTGTCTGAATCTGAGGTTGCTCGCAAATATTCAACTAGTCGGCAGCCCGTTCGTGAAGCCTTCATTAAACTGGCTGAAGAGCGTCTAGTAATTATCCAGCCGCAACGTGGCACATTCGTTGTGAAAATATCGGTTGCAGATGTTCTGGATGCGCGATTTGTACGTGAAGCAATTGAAGTAGCTGTTGTTCAGGAAGCTGCTACATCGGCACTTCCAAGTGCAATTAAAGAATTAAGGAATCTGATTGAACAACAAAAAGAAATCTCACACGGACATAACGTTGATTTTCTTGCTCTGGACGAAGAGTTCCATCGAACTATTGCTTTTTCTGTAGGCCGTGCCCATGCCTGGCGTGTAATTGAAAACATCAAGGCGCAAATGGATCGTATCCGATACCTAAGTCTGGACGATGCAACCCCTATTCCTTTGCTCATTGATCAACACACTCGCATTGTGGACGGCATAGAGGCTGGCAACCCGACTGAGGCCGCAGCGGCAACACGAAGCCATCTGAGAGAAATTATGGTTTCACTGCCTAATATAGCTGCTCGTTTTCCAGATTTATTTGAACCGATCTGATTCAGTAACTTCGGAAAATGTTTACATTTATCGCAAATATATAAAGTTATTTTTGTATTTTAATTCCGACCCGCCAACAGTAGGATTTCAGACCAAACTGTGTCGTCAGCAACAATGCCGTTAGTTAAATGATCCTTGCGGGTTCGCGCAGTTGATTCGCCGGGATACCGGACTTCCAAACTGTTTTCGTCTGGCGTGGAAGAATTCACGTAATCGACAACCCCATCAGCCACCTTGTCGGTAAATTCTTCTCCGCCCAACCGGCGCGGATCAATCATGATGAAGACTTGAGAACAGCCTGTGCAACTGCCCTGCTGGATCTTGTCAATCTCGTTTGTAGCCGATCCTTCGGACAGAACAGCGGCCAATGTGTCCAACAGAATGGAAAAAGCCGAACCCTTCCAGTACCCCGTAGGCAAAATACGCATTGATTCTTCAATCAGACTTGGCGTTGAGGTAAGTTGACCTTCCTTGTCAAAACCACCTGGAAATGGCAGTTCCTCACCCTTGAGGCGTGTTACTTGCAATTTGCCATAAGAATACTGCGACATGGCCATATCCAGCACAATGTGGCCTTTTGTGCGTGGAACTGCCATCACAAAAGGATTATTTCCCAAACGTGAATTCTTTCCGCCCCATGCCGGCATGCACGACTCGGTATTTGTCCAACTGATCGCCACGTAGCCTTTGTCAGCGGCATACCAGCCATAGGTGCCACCACGCATCCAGTGTGTGGTGTTACGCAGTGCTACGATGCCCACACCCTGCCCTTCCGCAATGGAAATGGCACGATCAGCAGCATAAAAAGCGTTAAGGATTCCGGGGCCTCGATTGCCGTCGTAAATCTCTATCACACCAAGTTTCTTGACGACTGATGGCTTGGCACCTGGGTCAACCCAGCCTCGCTGCAAATAATCAACAAAACGCGCTACCCGATTAAGTCCGTGAGAATAAACGCCATCGCAACTTGATTCTGTATGAATACGGGCACAGGTCTGTGCATCCTGAACATTCATGCCAGCCCTGATGAAGGTTTCAAAAATCACTTGCTGCATTGTTTCAAATGGAATTCGTGCCATTCGGAATTACTCCAATAGTTGCCAATATACGATGATCAAATACACGCGATAAGATGCATTTCGCGCATTCAATATAGTGTTTCCTTGTCATCCCAGAATAAGGACTAAGACTTGAATCCGGATTCTGTACGACGAATGCGTTTCCCATTTATGTAATCTCCATTATTAGATGCCGTTCAAATAATGAATAATTGGTTTATTTCAGCCGCAATCTTGATCCGCAAATGAAACAACTGATCACGCTTACCAGTTCCACAAGGTTCCATCTTCTAGGCGTGCAACAGGAAGGTAAGCAGGCTCATAGGGGTACTTGGCTGCCAATTTTTCGTCAATCTCGATACCCAGCCCAGGAATTTCGCCTGGATGCATGAAACCATCTTTGAAACTCCATCCGCACTGAAATACTTCCATCGTCTTTTCGTGATAGCCCATATATTCCTGCATACCGAAATTCGGCGCCCATAGGTCAAAGTGCAATGCCGCTCCCATGCATACCGGTGAAAGGTCCGATGGGCCGTGACAGCCCGTACGAACCTGGTACATAGAGGCAAAGTCGGCCACACGACGCATGTGCGTTAGTCCGCCACCATGCGTAATCGTCATGCGGATATAGTCAATCAACTGCTCTTCGATCAGTTGTTTGCAATCCCAGATGGTATTGAACACTTCGCCAACAGCGATTGGGGTCACCGTGTGTTGCCGAATCAGGCGAAACGCCTCTTGGTTTTCAGCAGGCGTTGGATCTTCAAGCCAGAATAGACGACTATCTTCAATCGATTTTCCAAGCCTGGCCGCTTCAATCGGGGTCAGGCGATGATGTGCATCGTGCAGAAGATGGGGTTCGAAACCATATTTTTCTCGGACAGCCTCAAAAAGCTTGGGAACAAAATCAAGATATTTTTCAGTTGACCATGATTGCTCTTCCGGCCAATCCTTGGTTGCAGGCTCATAAGCCCCGCCCTTTGAAACACCGTAAACGGATTTCATACCGGGAATGCCACACTGAACACGAATCGCCTTGAAACCCTTTTCTTGATATTTGGCAAATGCATCAAGCGTTTCCGGAATATCTCGCCCCGTTGCATGGCTATAAACCATTACTCGCTCACGAGAAGCACCGCCCAAGAGTTGGTAGACCGGCATGTTGGCCACTTTACCTTTGATATCCCACAACGCCATATCAACCGCGCCAATAGCCGACATGGTCACCGGGCCGCGCCGCCAGTACGCACCTTTATACAAATACTGCCAGATGTCTTCAATTGCGTGCGGGTCACGTCCAATCAGTAACGGGCACACATGATCTTTAAGGTATGACGCCACCGAAAGCTCGCGGCCATTTAAGGTGGCATCTCCTAAACCGGTCAGGCCTTCATCCGTAGTGATTTTTAACGTAACGAAATTGCGCCCCGGGCAACAAACAATCACTTCAGCAGCAACAATTTTCACTTTATTTCCTTTTGAATTTGTTTCATGTGATTACTTTTCTTTAAGAACCAATCAAACCATTACTACCATACCAGAATAGATTAAAATTCAAATGCCGGCAAGAATGTTTATAGTAAATACTATAAGTTAATGTCGCGCATTTAACTCACTATACATGTTTAAAAGTTTATAGATATATTAATAAACATCATGTTACTAAATTTAATTCGTGTTTATTCATTGCCCTCTTGATATGCGTATATATTAAAACAAAATGCGGGCATAAAATTCTTGTGTGACGAGTTGATACGCACTACCATACATGCGTAGCTGTTTTGTGTTGTTAGAGAAGATCCGATAACCCTAAGGCATCACAAGGAGTAATAAATGATGAAAAAGTTGATATTGCTGTTATCAGTTGCTGCTGGATTCATAGCCTGTATTTCAGTCAATGCCGCGCCTCTCTACACGCTGAACGTAAATTCTGCGCTAACTGCGGAAGACCCGTTATTTAAGGGATTGAACCAGTTCAAGACAGAAGTTGAAAAGCGTTCGGCAGGTCAAATTGAAGTTAAATTGTTCCCTAGTTCGCAACTCGGATCAGATGAAGATGTTCTTGAACAAGCGCGTTTGGGTGCCGGTGTCGCCGTGGTGGTGGATGGCGGGCGCCTTGCTCCGTTTGTGAAGGAATTTGGTATTTTGGGTGCCCCGTACGTGGCCAACAATTTCGACGAAATGCGCAAAGTTGTTACCTCGCCGCTATTTGAAACCTGGAAAATTAAATTGCGTGACGCCGCCGGCCTTCAGGTTTTCTCGTTCAACTGGTATCAAGGTGCACGCCATCTGCTGACCAATAAACCGGTCAAAGTGCCAGCCGATCTGGCTGGCGTCCGTATGCGCACTCCGGGTGCGCCGGTATGGCTGGAAACAGTACGTGGCTTGGGCGCTACACCAACCCCGATGCCTTGGGCCGAGGTCTATTCCGCGCTGCAGATGAAAGCTATTGACGCGGCCGAAGCGCAAGATCCGGCTACTTATGGTCAACGCCTGTATGAAGTGATCAAGTACATCACCAAAACTGGGCATATCCAGTTGATCACGGGCATGGTGGGTTCCAAAATCTGGTTTGACAAATTACCGCCCAATCTTCAAGTCATCATTCGTGAGGAAGCACTGAAGGCGGGTGATACGGGCTCAAAAGCCACCATCGACTCACTCATGAACTTCGAGAAGTTGATGTCAGAAAAAGGCGTCACGATCAACGAAGTCGACATCAAGCCATTCGTCGAATCAACTGCCTTTGTATATGAGAAGCTGGGCTACACCGATCTGCGCAAGCAGGTTAACGTTATTCTGGGTCGCTAGGGAGCTTAATCGCCATGGCAAGCAATCGTTTTGTCAAGCTTGAGGAACACCTCGCCATGGCGTTTTTCGCCGGCACATCCTTATTTGTTCTTGTTGGTGCGGTTACCCGCACCCTCAATCACCCGGTAATCTGGGCCGTGGATCTGGCTCAACTCTCGTTCGTATGGGCCTGTGTGCTGGGCGCTGATCTGGCGCTGAAAAATAATGCCCATATTGAAATTGACATTGTGGTTCGTCATTTTCCGCCCTCTATCAGAAAAATAATAGCCATCGTTTGGCTGTTTGCGATATCGGCCTTCTTGATCATGCTGATCTGGTACGGTACGAAATTGTCTTTGATAAACATGGAACGCGAACTGGGTGACGTGGGCATCAGTTACAGCTGGGTCACGGGGGCCATTCCTGCCGGCTGTGCCCTGATGCTGGCAACGACACTCAGGCGTCTGTATCTCGGTTTGACAGGTCGCGAAACCCTTTCACTTGAAGGTCATGACGGGACGGTGATTTAAGATGACCCTCACACTTACAATTCTGTTTTTGTTTCTGATGTTCATGGGCATGCCGGTTGCCTTTGCCATCGGCATTGCGGCCGTCATGTTTTACATATTCGGCCCGGTCCCCACCTCGATTGCCATCCAGAAAATAACGACTGTCACGCAGTCTTTCCCTTTACTCGCCGTGCCGCTATTTGTGTTTGCTGGGCATTTGATGAACGAATCAGGCATTACGGCTCGGTTGATCAAACTCTCCACCGCTCTCACCGGCTGGATGCGTGGCGGATTGGCCATGGTGGCCATCATGCTCAGTGCCCTGATGGGTGGGGTCTCAGGTTCAGCGGTGGCTGACGCCGCGATGGAAGCGCGGATTCTCGGGCCGGCCATGCTCAAAGAGGGGTACACCAAGGGTTATGCCTGTGCGGTTATCGCGGTGGGCTCACTGATCACGGCGACCATTCCACCCAGTATCGGCTTGATACTCTATGGGTTCATGGGAAATGTTTCGATCGGGAGACTGTTTGTCGGGGGGGTGGTTCCCGGGGTTTTGATGACTATCATCCTGATGAGTATGGCCTATTGGGTCGCAGGAAAACGGGGCTACAAACCAACGCTCAACGAGTTCCCTTCCGTTAAAACGATTGGAATAAGCATCTGGGAATGCAAGTGGGCCCTGATGTTCCCGATCCTGCTGATCGTGGGTATTCGTTACGGCTTCTTCACCCCCTCTGAAGCAGGTGCTTTCGCTGTGGCCTATGCCATCTTCGTGGGTCTGTTCGTCTACCGTGAACTAACTATCGAGAACTTGTTCAAAGGGCTGAAACAAGCGGTGACCGACACCGGCATGATCATGCTGATCATCATGTTCTCCTCGATGATCGGTTACATGATCACTCTGGAAGGCGTGCCGCAAGCTCTGGCCGTCACCCTGATCGGCATCACGACCAACCCGTCCCTGCTGATGCTGATGATCATTGCTTTCGTCATCACGCTCGGCATGTTCCTTGAAAGTACCGTGATCGTTCTCCTGCTGACGCCAATTCTGGTTCCGGTCATTCTGAAAGTAGGTATTGACCCAGTGCATTTTGGTCTAATAATGATGACTTGCGTGACGCTGGGTGGGATGACGCCACCGGTAGGGACAGCCATGTTCGCCGTGTGCGGCATACTCAAATGCCCGATGGATGAGTACACCTTTGAAGCCGTACCCTTGATCGGAGCAGTCATTGCTTTGGTTGTAGTGATGATTGTCTGGCCGGGCATCATACTGTTCCTGCCAAACTTGGTATTTGGTCCAGGGTAATCAGATGAATTTCAATTGGATTAAAAGGGTAGTAAAAACGCCCTCTTCCAATGAATAACTTAATTTGCCGGCGCTCATGCGCCGGTTTTTTATTGATTCCGTAGCAACTGTCAAAATCCATACTTGCCATAGATAATCTGTATTGACACAATTTGTTCACCAGCTTACATTCAGTTCAATGCGGTCGAAACGAAGCTGTTTAAAACGTGAAGATCTTGTGTAAAGCACCGCGTCAATATCAAGAATAATGATGACTGTGATATTCGAGTCCACGATGCTCCGCTATCCTGGAGTGCTAAAGTAGTTGCGTTACCCGCTGTAACCACTTTTATAAACTTGCATCAGGAGGAAAAAATGTTTCGTCTTAACGGAAGAATTACACGCATTACTCTGACTGCAGCAGCTCTTGCCTGCTCGAGCGCTCTGTTCGCTGCCGACATTACCTTGAAACTGGGGCATCTCGCCAATGAAGATAATTCATGGCACAAGGGATCCCTGAAATTTGCGGAAGAAGTCAAGGCGTTGACCAAGGGATCAGTTGAAGTTAAGGTTTTTGCAAACGATTCACTGGGCAAGGAAATGGATCTGATTAACGGCATGCAACTCGGCACGGCCGACATGCTGATCACTGGTGAATCACTACAGAACTGGGCGCCCAAAGCAGCTCTGCTGGCTCTTCCCTACGCTTTCAAGAGCCTGGCCGAAATGGATAAAGCCGTGAACGGTCCTCTGGGTGAAGAAATTAAAAAAGAAATTATTGAAAAAGCCAAGGTGGTTCCACTAGGTTATTTTGCCCGTGGACCACGCGACCTTACATCCAACAAGCCGATCAAAACCATTGATGATGTAAAGGGTTTGAAGATGCGGGTTCCGAATGTGCCGGTTTTCGTGCAATTCTGGCGAGCCGTTGGCGCGCAGCCGACTCCAATGGCTTTCAGTGAGGTCTTTACTTCATTGCAAACCGGCGTTATCGATGCTCAGGAAAATCCATTGGCGTTGATCAAGTCAGCCAGTTTCTTCGAAGTCCAAAAATACGTTAACCGTACTGAACACGTTCGCTCCTGGATCTATCTGGCTATCGGTGAAAAATCCTTCAACAAGCTTAATGCCGAACAAAAGGCAGCGCTACAGGAAGCCGCTAAACGCGCTCAAGTTTATGAACGCCAACTCTTTCTAGCTGACGAGCTGAAACTGGAAGCCGAATTGAAAGCCAAAGGCATGATTTTTGTGGACACCGACCAGACCGCCTTTGCCAAGAAGGCTCAGGAAGCGGTTATGGCTTCGGCCAAGGAAGAGCTCAAACCAATCATTAAGAAGCTTTACGCCGACTAAGTTATTTCTCCGCTTGTCCGGACTGCTGATCATTGTCCGGGCAAGCGGGAATCACAAACTATCGATAGAAAGCCAGCGAAATGGTCGATATCCTGAAGAAACTCGAACGCCTGATTAAGTGGGCCATTTTCATGGTCTTCAGTGTCATGATTGTGGCTGTCGTTGTTCAGGTATTTGCGCGCACCTTTATGTCACAACCACCGCTGTGGACTGAAGAAGTTTCACGCCTTACCCTGATGTACATTCTTGGCTTGGGTGTCGGTGCCTCAGTGCTCACCGGCGATCTAGTCAACGTCGATCTGGCGCTGATGATCATGCCCAAGCCGGTGCGTCGCTTTTGCGAATTGTTCTCTGCTGCGCTGGTCTCTCTTTTTGGCTTTATTCTGATTCCGGGCGCCTGGGAATTTACCAAACTCGGCACCATGCAAACGTCCCCGTCGCTTGGGCTTCAAATGCAGTACGTTTTCGCTTCCATGCTGTTCTTTGCTGTTTTGCTTGGTGTTTTCGGCTTAGTCAAATTCCTCGAAATTTTGTTTGGAATTCCCGAAACCGAATTGACGCCGCACACGCCGACTAAGGTATAAGATGGGCATTACTATCCTCTTTACGACGTTTATCCTGTGTCTGATCATTGGCGTCCCAGTCGCCATTTGCCTCGGAATATCCTCTGCGGCTTACTTGGTCTTTTATGCCGACATACCCCTCGTCGTATTCCCGCAGAAAATTTTTGCTGGCGTTGATACCTTCGTTTTGCTCTGCATCCCAGGTTTCATCCTGGCCGGCAACCTGATGAACGGGGGGGGCATCACCGACCGCATCATCCGCTTTGCCAGCGCAGGTGTTGGATGGATTCGCGGCGGACTCGGTCTGACCAACGTAGCAGGTTCCATGCTGTTCGCCGGCATCTCCGGCACAGCCGTTGCCGAAGCGGCGTCGATTGGCGCGGTGATGATCCCGGGCATGAAGAAAGAAGGTTATCCGGTCAGCTTTGCTGCCGCTATCACGGCTGCCGCGTCGACCGTCGGGCCGATCATCCCGCCGAGTGTGCCGATGATCATCGTCGGTGCGCTGAGCGGTGTTTCTGTCGGCCGTATGTTCATGGCCGGCGCCATCCCGGGGCTACTCCTTGGCCTTGGCATGATGGTTGTCTGTTACGTTCTAGCTGTGAAAAACAACTATCCGCGTCAAGCCTGGCAAGGCTGGAAAGAACTCTGGCATTCGTTTTTAGGTGCATTCTGGGCACTGATGCTGACTGCCCTAATTGTCGGCGGGATGCTTAGCGGTACCGTGACACCGACTGAAACGGCTGTTCTGGCCTGCGTCTATGCTTTCGTGGTCGGTGTGTATCTCTATAAGGGCATCACTTTCAGTGATGTTCCGAAAATCGTGATTGATAGCGCAATTACCTCCGCCGCACTTCTGGCACTTGTGGGTATTGCCAACGTATTCGGCTGGATTATGGCTAACGAGGAAATTCCTCAAACCATTGCAAAAGCCATGCTTTCCGTGAGCACCAATAAATACTTGATCATCTTGCTGATCAATGTTTTATTGCTGATCGTCGGAATGTTCATGGAAACGATAGCCGCATTGATCATCCTGTTTCCACCGTTGCTCGCGGTAGCCACCGGCGTTGGTATCGATCCGGTGCACTTTGCCACTTTTGCCGTTCTGAACCTGATGATTGGCCTGACGACGCCTCCGGTAGGTGTTTGCCTGTTTGTCTGTGCCAATATTGCCAAGGTACCGTTATCTTCCGTTATTCGACAAATATTCCCTTTCTTGACCGGGAATATCTTTGTCCTCTTGCTAGTTTCTTTCATACCTCAGCTCTCGCTCTGGCTACCGAATCTGATATTCGGTGCCAGCAGATAGCCCCCTGCCCTGATATACCGGCGGGGATAATCTTATTGATCCCCTTCAGAGGTCTGTTGGCACAAAATATTTTCAGTCAACACCAGCCCTGCCGCAATCAACTTTATTTTCTGTCTTTTCCGACTCGATGCCAACTTTTCTTGTTCCTGAACCACTCATTTTTGTCGATCTGGAAACCACGGGTGCAAATTTCGCCAATGATCGCATCATTGAGATCGGTTTCGTTGAAGTCGATCAGAATGGAGCGCGTGAGTGGAGTTCGCTGGTCAATCCCGGCGGCCGTGTTTCAGATTTCATTACCGGGTTGACCGGGATCGACTCGGCGATGGTTTCAACGGCACCGAGCTTTGAACAACTAGCCCCAACCGTTCTTGATAAACTGCGTGGTCGCCTGTTCATTGCCCACAATGCCCGTTTTGACTACACCTTTCTCAAACGTGAGTTCAAACGACTCGGCATTGATTTTCGCGCACCGAATATATGTACCGTTAAACTTTCACGCAAGCTGTTCCCCGAACATCACCGGCATAGCCTTGATGCGCTGGTGACGAGGTTCAAGATATCTGTTTCTGAAAGACATCGTGCTTTAGCTGATGCACGCGTACTTTGGGAACTTTGGCAGCGCTGGCATGCGTTGCTGCCTGTTGAAAGCATTCGAAATACCATAGACGTAATTGTTGGCCGGCCCGACCTGCCTCCGCAGATCAACCCCACAATCATCGACGACCTGCCGGAAGCGCCCGGAACATACGCCATGCTTGGCGAGGATGGCAGCTCACTGTTGATCAAACGCAGTACGAATATTCGCCAACAGGTACTGGCACATTTTTCTCCGACCAAGCGTGATACGGCTCTTGTGCGAAACACGCACCGTATTGAGTGGCATGAAGCAGCTGGCGAACTGGGAGCGCGTTTCAAAGAACATGAATTGTCCGCCAGTGCAAGAAAACCTCTCGATGAGCTCTGCTCATGGCAACTGGTAAAACAGGCTGAAGGAGATTTCAGGCCACAACTCGCTTATGCTCGCGATTGTGATTTTGCTACGACGTCCGATCTGTTTGGCCTCTACATGAATAAGCGCGAAGCCATCCACGCCATGCGCAAGCTCGCAGAAGTACACCGTCTGTGCCATACCCAGATTGGTATTGGGGAAGGGAAAGCGGGTGAAGCCTGCGTGGGCTACAAGCAGAAGACCTGTCGTGGTGTGTGTATCGGCAAGGAAGCCTTGTCCCTGCACAGCGCCCGACTAATGACTGCGCTCGCAAAATTCAAGGTAAGTGACTGGCCATACGTTGGTCCGGTGATACTGATAGAGCGTGATGAATTCGGGATGCGTGAAGACTTTCACCTGATAAATAACTGGCGCTACCTAGGTACGACTCACGATGAAGCCGGTCTGCATGAGCTTCTGGACCAGCACAGCGAAGTCGGCTTTGATCCGGATATCTACCGGATAGTTATCAAGTTTATGAAGGCAGGAAAAGTCCGCGTGCTGCCCCTGCCCTAGCCTTCGAATTAAATATTATTTTGAAAGTTCAATAACCACGGCTTTGCCAGAACGACCGCCGGCGGCACGTATCAAATCTGCAATGTCGGTGTTAGCACTCTTCAACGCCCAGTCAATGGCCGTATCCCCATGTTCGTTGGCAACCTTCGGGTCTGCTTTGTTTTTCAGAAGCAGCTCGACGACCGCGATATGACCAAAGCGTGCCGCATAAAACAAGGCTGTTGAACCACTTCCTGATGTTGCATTGATTTCCGCACCGTGTTTTAGCAGATAGTCGACAATCTCGACATGCCCGTTATAAGCCGCATAGGCCAATGGTGCCCAACCATAGAAATTGATCTCCGCTCCGGCTTTTACAAGACGATCTACATAATCGATCTTGCCTGAGTAGGCCGCAATACTGAGCGCTGTTTCCTCGTTCTTATTACGCACATTGACCCGGGCACGGCGTTGCAGCAAGTAACTAAACAGTTCCGGCAGATCTCGGCGCACAGCCTGCATAAGCAAGGTGTTACCGGCTCGATCAACCGTGTTGATGTCAACGCCGCGTTTGATCAGTTCAATGGCGGCTGAAGAATCATTGCGAATTAACGACTCCTCCATATCTTCATAGGCGCCTGCAGTGGCCAGTAGCGGGAACAGAAGTGCGAATAGAAAAATGTATTTTTTCATTAGTTTAAACTCGGTTTTGCTTGGGGGAAAAGACGGAAAAAATTGTCGGTTGTGGCATCAGCGACAGTTTCAACCGGGATGTCTCGCAAACGTGCAATCTCTTCGGCTACGTATTTTACATAGCCCGGCTGGTTGATTTTTCCGCGAAAGGGCACAGGTGCTAAGTAGGGCGAGTCAGTTTCAATCAGCAGCCGATTTAGCGGAACACGGCACGCAACCTCTTTGACGGCTAGCGCATTCTTGAAGGTAACGATTCCCGACAACGAAATATGAAATCCCAAGGCTAGAGCCTCTTCAGCCACGGCCCAAATTTCGGTGAAGCAATGTAGGATACCCCCCACCTGCCCGGCTCCTTCTTCAGTCATCAAGCGCAAAGTATCGACTGTAGCATCACGGTTATGAATCACCAGTGGTTTACCAACCTCGAGTGCTGCCCGAATATGGGTGCGGAAGCGTTCCCGCTGCCATTCTGGTGCGTCCTTGTGCCAATAGTAATCAAGCCCAGTTTCGCCGATGGCGATAACTTTTGGATGCTGTGCCAGTTTGACCAGATCGGAGACCGATGGTTCGCGTACGTCGGAGGCTTCGGGGTGAACTCCAACAGAAGCAAAAAAATGGGGTTGTGATTCGGCAAGTGACAAGACCCGTGGAAAGTCTTCCAGATTGACAGCAATGCAGAGCGCGCAGCCCACATCGTTTGTTTGCATCAAGTCAAGCAGTTGCGGGAGATTTTCAGCAAGATCTGGTAGATCAAGGTGACAGTGTGAATCAACAAGCATCAGGTCGTCTTCACATCGTATGGGTCGGGCGCGTGGATTGCATCACTCCACCGAGCAAACCTTCAATCTTGCGTTTAGCCTCGATACCGCTTTCATCACTCTTGAAATGCACACCTATTCCTTGCGCCTTGCTGTTCTGGGCACCGGCCGGGGTAATCCAGACCACCGTTACGGCAATCGGCAATTTGGCCGGATCATCCATCAGTGAGAGCAGCATGAATACCTCGTCACCAATGCTGTAGGAACGTGTTGTCGGAATAAAAATGCCTCCGTTGCGTAGCAAAGGCATATATGCCGCATAAAGTGCTGATTTCGAGTTGATGTTCAGCGACAGCACGCTCGGGCGCGGCGCGGCAGATACCGCAGGTTTGGAATGGGCTGTTTCTGGCATATCTGCCTCAGGAGGTTCTAAACAAAGACGCGTAACTCAGGAAAAAATCCTCAAGAAACAGGCGGCTGTTCAAGGGTTGTTCACACTGCATTTTGTATTGTATCGTTTTCCGGTTGAATGCCAACAAATTAGCGGTGTCCGTTGTTTTTGCCAAGCGCTGCAGCAGTTGGTTTTGTGAGAGAAAATAACGCAACGGTAAGCTTTGGCTGGCAAGCGTAAGATCAAAAAGCCATTTTTGCGACCATTCAATCATCCTCTTCAAAGGTGCGGGACGTTTTTCAGCCTTGATCACCTTGTCAACGGACGCGGCTGCCACCAAAGCATCCAACGTAGCACCCCGAGCCATTTCAGTAATAAGCGCATCGAGTAGCACGCGTTCTTGACTCGACCCCAATTCCACGGCTTGCAGAGGCGAGCCGCCAGCCAGCGCCAGCCAGTGGGCGGCATTACTGACCCCGGCATGACGCAACCACGCCTCGCCCCGGGATAGCAGCGGCTGAGGCACAGGTAAAGACTGACAGCGGCTTCTAATCGTTGGTAGCAATCGATAAGACTCACTAGATACTAATATAAACAACGTATTATCTATTGGTTCTTCAAGTGATTTAAGAAGAGAGTTTGCGGTCGAACGATTCATTGCCTCAGCCGGATTGATCAGGATAACGCGCGCGCCCTGACGATGGGTTCCAACATGCAAGAAATCATCCAAAGCACGAACTTGATCAATGGTGATTTGCTGGCTCGGCTTCTTTTTGCTGTTTGATTCAGCGACTTCGCTCTCTTCTTCTACCAGCGCATCCGGCTGCAGCAGACGAAAATCAGGGTGGTTACCCTGAGCCAACCAGCCACAGGCCGCGCATACGCCACAGGCTTGAAGATCCGCCGCAGGGTTTTCGCAGAGCAACGACTCAGCAAAACTCCTTGCCAGATCATACTTGCCGATGCCTCGTTGTCCCGTAATCAGAAGCGCATGTGGCAACTGGGCACGCCGGGAACCAAGTTGTGCCCAGGCTTCTGAATGAAGTTCAATAATATTCATAAACAATTAGATATAAGTGTTTTCTCAACTTGTTTCTTGATCAGTTCGAGCGGCTGGTTGGCATTGATCACCTTGATTCGGCGTGGTGCTGCTGCCGCGCGTTCTAGATAAGCTTGCCGTACCCTCACGTGGAACTCGGCACGTTCCTGTTCAAAACGATCCAGCTCGCGACCTTGCGCCGCAATACGCTCACCGGCAACCTCCGGCGGCAAGTCGAAGAGAAAGGTTAGATCAGGCTGCAGATGCCCATGCACCCATTGCTCCAGTACATTGAATTTTCTCTTATCCAGGCCACGTCCGCCGCCCTGATAGGCATAGGTCGCATCACTAAAACGGTCACAGATCACCCAGTCGCCACGCGCTAGGGCAGGTTCGATCACTTGCGCCAGATGTTCGCAGCGTGCTGCAAACATCAGCATCGCCTCGGTTTCAAGATGCATCGGTTCGTGCAGAAGTAATTCGCGCAGTTTTTCACCTAAGCGAGTACCACCCGGCTCACGGGTGGATACCATGTTAAGTCCGTACGTACGGATCAGTTCAACCACGCCGGCAATATGCGTGCTTTTTCCGGCACCATCAATACCTTCGAAGGTGATGAATTTTCCCCGCTGTATAACCTGCTGATTCACTTTCCACCCCTCTGATAGCGGTTAACCGCTTGATTGTGCTCGTCCAGCGAGCGTGAAAAATGGCTGCTGCCGTCACCTCGCGCCACAAAATATAGTGCTTGGCTTTGTGCCGGGTGCAGTGCCGTTTGAAGCGAAGCCATGCCGGGCATGGCGATCGGCGTTGGCGGCAAGCCGCCACGGGTATAGGTATTGTAAGGCGTGTCGGCAAGCAGATCGCGTTTGCGCAAATTCCCGTCAAAGCGCTCGCCAAGACCGTAAATCACGGTCGGATCAGTTTGTAACAACATGCCCAGGCGCAAACGGTTAACAAAGACTGCCGCGACCAAAGGCCTGTCCTGATTTCGCCCGGTCTCTTTTTCAATAATGGAAGCCATGATCAAAGCTTGATAGGCATTGCTGTAGGGTAAACCTGCTGCTCTGTTCTCCCATTCACGGGAGAGATGGCGCTGCATGGTGCGATAGGCCCGTTCCAGCACATGACTATCCTTGCTTTGTTTTGCAAAAAGATAGGTGTCAGGGAAGAACATTCCTTCGGCGGCGGTGCCCGGCGCACCGATCAGGCGCATGATCTCTGAATCTGACAATCCTGTGGTGTCGTGACGAATATCCGGATTTGCATCAAGCCGCTCCCGCATCTGGCGAAACGTCCAGCCTTCGATAAAGGCGATCTCGGATTGTGTAACATCACCTCGCGTCAGCTTGTTCATCAGATCAAGCGGCGTAATACCCCGGTTGATTTCGTAACTGCCGGCTTTGATCGATGCTTCAACACGCATGATCTTGCTCAGAACGATGAGCAGCCACGGTTCAAGCACCACCCCGGCGGTGGCAATTTCTCTAGCCGCGGCACGCATGCTGCTACCCGGGGGGATATTAAAATCGATCTGTTCGCTTTTCAATGCCATTGGCGACGAAACCAGCCAGAAAAATCCGCCGCCCAACACAATAATCAGGAACAGACCAAGAACGATCAGGGTTTTAATGAGTTTGAGCATCGATCTAGCGCGTGGTGGATGTTTAAAGTCGGAAATGGGGTTCGGTTGGAGTAGGCAGAGAGGTTATATAATAGCTGAAACCCTCACCATTGAACCGATACGCTCCATCCGTGTCAAAGCTAAACAACACGGGCCGATGCCTCCCGCAATAATAAACTGACGGAAAACTGCAACGATGAACGCCAACTGGCAAGAATTTCTTGAGTTGTCTGGTGCCCGAATTGAAAACGGAAAGGTTCAGGATTTTGGCGACATCGCCTCTGAGCTGAGTGCCGTCCGCAATGCGACGATTATTTCGCCACTACCCCATCTCGGCATCATCGAATGTGCTGGAGATGATGCCAAAATCTTCTTGCACAACCAACTAAGTAGCGACGTCAATCATCTGGCTTCCGATGCCGCCCAGCATGCAGCCTGGTGCACAGCCAAGGGGCGGATGCTGGCAACTTTTCTCCTGTATCGCAAGGAATCAGCCTATCGGTTGATATTGTCTGCCGATTTGTTGGCAACCATCCAGAAGCGTTTTCAAATGTTTGTCCTGCGTTCCAAAGTCACAATCGCTGATCTTTGCAGCAATCACGAACTGATCGGCCTATCCGGCCCGCAGGCGGAGGCCATTTTGCAAAACGCTGGTTTGCCTGCCCCTGCAAAGCTACTCGACACGGCTGGATTTACCGACGGTACTGTCATTCGGCTTGACCCTACCCGCTTCGCCATCGACGTCAGCAGCGCCGCTGCTTCAGTACTTTGGAAAAAACTAGCCGAAAATTCCCGACCGGTCGGCACGCCGGCTTGGCAGTGGCTCGATATCCAGGCCGAAATCCCGCTGATTACGGCTGCCACAAGCGAGGAATTTGTACCTCAAATGATCAATTTCGACAAAATTGGCGGCATCAGCTTCCACAAAGGCTGTTACCCCGGCCAAGAAATTGTCGCCCGGACGCAATATCTGGGCAAGGTCAAGCGTCACCTCCGCCATATCAAGGCCGCAGGTACGATTTCTGCCGGTATGATTATTCTCTCTCCGCAAAGCCCCGAACACCCGTGCGGGATGGTCGTCAATGCAGCACCTGCTCCCGACGGTGGATTTGTCGCACTAGCCGTGATTCAGGAAAGTTTTGTCGAAGCGAGAAATCTTACGTTAGCCACACCAGAGGCCTCTGCTGTTAGCGTTGAACCTCTCATTAGTGAAGTTTAATTCACTGAGGAAGCGTATTAGCTTGCATGGCTTGAATCACAATTCCTCGAAAACCTCGTGTAGTCGTTCAACAACCCGCAACCGGTTACCCGTTTGAGTTTCAGGTCTTAGCGCGAGTGCGGAGACCAGCAAATTGAGTACGCTCATCGGTGCCGCGTAGGAGTCAAACTGGGCCGACCCACGGGTCTCACAGACAATGCGCCATTTCGCGGACAACTCGCGTGTAGGCGTTGAGGCATCTGTAAGAACCAGTACCTGCAGACCGGCACGGCGCGCGTTGTTCGCAATCTGGGCGATTATCGGAACACGGCGGCGGAAGGCGATAATGATAATTATGTCATCTACAGTAAACCCTGCAAGATCTTCTCCAATGGTCTGGCCGGGTTGAGGTAGAAGGCACACGTTATCCTTGAGCAGGACAAGCTGGCGGGTAAAATATTGCGCCAGTGCATGACTGTTTCGATAGCCCACCACGGCTACGCGACGTGCCCGGGCAATCGCCTCGATAACGGGCTCGACGATACCGGAAGAGAGCCGTTCGAAAGTCAGAGTTATGTTTTCGAGATCGCGGCGTAAATGCTCACCAAAGGCCACTTCGGAAACCGCAGACAAATTGGGAGCGAACTGGAAGGTTGGCGCGCCCCAACGCTGCGCATCGCGGGCTTCCCGGCGGGCATCAGCAAAGCTGGCGTAACCGACCCGCTTGATGAAGCGGGTAACTGCGGCCTTGGAACTGCCGGCCATAGCTGCCAGTTCGGTGGCTGAATGGGTAGACAGCAGTACCTGCTGGGCAGTGAGAAGTTGAGCCAGCTTTCGCTCGGAATCCGGCAACGCTTCCTGAAGTGCTTCGATCCGTTGATCTATCGGCTTGAAGCTATTGTTTCGCTTGATGACTTTGCTCCCCTGAATAACCCGTGAATTAAACCGGCTCGATTGCACCCTTCGTTTCGACAATCAACCGGTACGTTTCAGGTTCACGATGCAGTGCGAAGTTAAAGACGTTATCCTTTATTTCGCGACAACGATCAAGATCACAGGCTGCAGTGACCAACTCATCCTCCACGGTTGAACACATGGCAACGATTTCTCCTGTGGGCGTAATGATGCAGCTCTGCCCGAGCAGGTCGCAGTCTTCTTCCTTACCAGCCTTGGCGATGCCGACAATCCACATACCGTTTTGGTACGCGCCGGACTGAAGCACAAGGTGATTATGAAAGCCTTGGAGGTGATCGTGCTCCGGTGCCTGCGGGTAATGAATTGGCGTGTTGTAGCCGATAAAGGACATTTCCGCCCCTTGCAAACCAAGTACACGGTAGGTTTCCGGCCAGCGCCGGTCATTGCAAAGCGCCATGCCGAAAATACCTTCGTGAGTGCCAAATTGCGTCCGGAATGCTCGGAAACCCAGGTTGCCACTCTCAAAATAGCGTTTTTCCAGATGTTGGAACGCCCGCCAGGGTTCATGTTCGCGATGCCCAGGCAGGTGGACCTTGCGGTATTTTCCAACAATTTTCCCGTCTTTATTGACAAGAATGGCCGTATTGTAATGATGGGTACCATCACCCTCTTCCGCAATTTCGGCGTAACCGAGATAGAAGCCGATGCTAAGGCGCTTTGCTTCGTCAAACAGTGCCTGTGTTTCCGGGCCAGGCATGGTGCGTTCAAACCACGTATCAACTTCCGCCTGGTCCTTGAAATACCAACGAGGGAAGAAGGTCGTCAAAGCAAGTTCAGGGAAAGCAACGATGTCGCATCCTCTCGCTTTAGCCTCTCGCATCAGTTCGATGAGACGCCCGAGAACAACAGAACGTGTTTCGCTACGGGGAATGGGGCCTAGTTGCGCGGCCCCGACGGTAATCTTGCGACTCATTGATGTTCTCCTGCCGGCAGGACGCCGCCTGCGAGTTCGCACAGAACAGCGAGCAGGACATTGGCACCGGCTTCAATATGGTGAGGATGGGAAAATTCGCGAACGTTATGGCTGATGCCATCGACACTGGGGATGAAAATCATCGCCGCCGGACAAACTGCGGCCAGCATTTGTGCGTCGTGTCCGGCACCACTGGGCATGCGCCGGGTGGTTAGTCCGTGAGCACAGGCATGGTTTTCAATACGCCCAATCATTTCCGGTGCAAACAGCACCGGTTCAAAACGTGCAAGACAGCGGGTGGTAATCTCAATATTCTCGATAGTACACAGCATGTCGAGATGGGCAGACAGTCGAGCCTCTGCGATGCGCAGTCGTTCTTCGTCGGTATTGCGCAGGTCAACAGTAAGTACGACTCGATTAGCAATGACGTTAACCAGGTTGGGGAAAAACTCGATTCGGCCAACTGTGGCTACCTGGTTACCTCCCAATTCATTCGCAAGTTCACGGACAAAATTGATGATTGAGCCCGCCGCCCATCCGGCATCGCGACGCAACGCCATTGGCGTCGTTCCGGCATGGTTGGATGTGCCGAGTATCTCGATTTCGGTCCAGGAAATACCCTGCACCGATTCGACCACGCCAATTTCGATGTTTTCGTGATCGAGTACCGGCCCTTGTTCAATATGCAATTCAACAAAGGCACGGGGAGCGGCAGATGGCACTGAAGCACTACCCGCATAACCAATGCGTGCCAGGTTTTCAGCGACCGAACTGCCGTCAATTCCTTGTGTCAGCAATGCTTTGTCCAGAGGCAGTTTGCCGGTAAAAACCAAGCTGCCCATCATGTCCGGAGCAAAGCGGGCACCCTCTTCATTGGTAAAAAAAGCTACCGCGAGTGGGAACTCGGTTTCAATGCCGGCTTCGTTCAAAGTTTCGATAATTTCGAGCCCGGCGAGTACGCCGAGATTGCCATCGTAACGTCCGCCTGTACGCACAGTGTCGATGTGGGAACCGGTTAACACCACCGGTCCGGATTGACGACCGGCCCGTGTTCCAACAACATTGCCAATAGCGTCCACGGAAATTTCCAGCTGAAGCTCGCGCATCCAGTTGCAAACAAGATCCCGCCCTGCCTTGTCTTCATCAGAGAGCGCGAGTCGGGCGCAACCCCCGCCATCGATTGCGCCGATTCTGGCGAGGCTGAGGATTCGCTGACCCAGGCGCTCAGCATTGATGTGTAGATCCGCCTTCATCAGATTCTCCTTTCTCTATCAAACGTCAACTCTAGGCTTGAAACGACCCGGCACTTGACCGGATCGTTCCAAAACATGCCTTATAAAAGCTGTAATTCAGCCTATGAGTACTACGAAAGCCATCTCAATTCTTGGAAGCTTTGTCAATGGCGGCCAGGAATTCCTTCAACATGGCTTCGCCTTCCTTGCCATAGCTCTTGGAAATTTGTTCCTTGACTGCGGGCTGTGCCAAAGCACGGAACTTGGCAATTTCTTCTTTGGTCGGCGTGTAGATTTCCATCTTCTGTGCGAGAGCCGGCAGACCACGGTCGGAGGCTTCAATGATACGGTTGATGCCACGGCAAGCAACGATTGCAGAGCGTGCGGCCGCCTTCACAACTTCTTTTTCGTGCAGGGTAAGGCCATCAAAGAAGGGTTTGTTCATCACCCACACGTAAGGCGTGAAAAGGTGGTTGGTGAGTGTCAAATACTTTTGTACTTCGTCGAATTTAGCGAATTTGATGATCGGGACAGGGTTCATCTGACCATCGGCCACGCCGGTTTGCAGCGAGGTATAGACCTCGGCCCAGTTGATGGCTACTGGCTGTCCACCCATACTGCTAACTACAGACTTGTGCGACTCCAGACCCATGGTGCGAATTTTCAGGCCCTTCATGTCGTCAGGTGACTTGATTGGGCGCTTGGAGTTGGTGAAGGCGAAGAAGCCACCCGAGTCACCAAAACCTAGCACGTCGAGGCCGGTCTTCTTGGTGATGTCAGCCGATAGGCTTTTGCCGAACGGTCCGTCGAACACGTCGTAGGTCACCGCGATGTTGGAGTAAGCAAAAGGCATGTCAAGCACGCCAATCATCGGATAAACCGAGGCGATACCGCCAACACTGGAGATTGCGGATTGAGCGACCCCTGTCCTAACCTGTTGAACAACTTCATTGTCCTTCCCCAGTTGTCCGTCCGGGAAGATCACAACCTTGATCGAGCCGTTGGTACCGGCCTCGACCAGTGACTTGAATACCGTGGCCATCGCCCCGGTACCGTTGTCGAACGGATCGTTTTTGTTTAAATGGGCAAGCTTGATCACTTTATCGGCGTGAGCTGCTAGCGGCATCATGCCGATAGTTAAGCCAAGTGCTGCAGCAATTGCGATTGATTTGAACGTACGCACGGTAAGAGCCTCCATCAGGGGTTAAATTGAAGTACGGGGTAACGCGGATAAATCGATAGTGGTTTAAGAAGCCATTTCAAAGTCCCAGGAATTTCGGAACTGTCAGCGTCAAACTGGGCCAATACGCAACCATGAACAACACTCCGGCCTCGGCGATAATAAAAGGCCACATGGCTGCCGTGATACGTTCGATACGTTCGCCCGAGACGGAGCTCAACACAAAAAGACTGGCCCCCACCGGTGGCGTCATCAATCCAATATTGAGTGCCAGAACAATCATGATGCCGGCCTGTACCGGATTCATGCCGATTGAAGTTGCCAACGCACCAAGGATCGGGCCGAGGATGATGAGAATGGCATTGATGTCCATGAACATCCCAAGTGCCAGTAATAGCAGCAGTATCATCAGAATGATCATTGCAGGATCTGAAGATAAGCCGAGGAACAGATGGGTGATCATCTGTGGCAACTGCATGAAAGTCATCCACCAGCTCAGAATCGACGCCGCTGCGATGATCAGAAACACCACACCGGTAACGCGTGCCGTGCGAACAAGCATATCAACAAGGTCATCAAGGCGTACTTGGCGAAAAACAAACATGCCCAACGCAAGAGCATAAAAAACAGCAATCGCTGCGGCTTCGGTAGGTGTGACCACACCGCTCAAAATGCCGCCGAGAATGATAAAAGGCATGATAAGAGCAGACAGGCTTCGACGGAATGCAAGCACAACGCGTAACAGACTGGGACGCTCACTGCCCTTGGGCAGGTTGAGACGACGGCCAAGCCCGGCAATGACCGCCATGCAGAACAAACCCATGATCAGACCGGGAAGAATGCCTGCTGCGAACAGACCGGCGATCGACACCCCCATCATCGAGCCATAAATCACCATCAGGTTGGATGGGGGTATCGTTGGGCCAATGATCGATCCGGCAACAACCACGGCACAGGCGAAAGGTTTTTTATAGCCTTTGCTTACCATGGCCGGCACCATCGTACTGCCAAAAGCAGCCGCTTCAGCAACGGCAGCACCGGTGATGCCTGCAAACAGCACCGACGATACCATGCACGACTGAGCCATCCCTCCACGCATATGACCCACCAGCGCATCGGCAAACTCGGCAAGGCGCAAAGTGATGCCCGCCTTATTCATGATTTCGCCTGCGAAAATAAAGAGCGGCATGGCGAGGAAGGTAAACAGGTCGAGTCCAGCAAAATAACGCTGAGGTGCCATGGTCAGCATTTCGGTGCCACCGATCTGCATGATGCCGAATACCCCGGTGATGCCCAACACGAAACCGATCGGTACACCGATTGCCAAGAAAATGAAAAACGACAGAAGAACCAGAGTCATTGTGCTTCCTTTACAAGCATGGCAGGTGACCCGCCGATGGTGAAGTCTCGCACTCCCGTCAGTACAAGTTGTAAACAGACCAGCGCAGATGAAACCGGCACCGCAGCAAAGGGGATGAACATGGTCATTTCAAAGATGGTGGCGTATTGGGTCGAGCCATCTACCGTCATGCCGACGCCGAAATAACACAGGAATGCAAAAAATGCGAAACCAAGCATGTCAATTCCGGCGCAAAGCATTCGCCGCTGATTCTTCGACAACCGATCCAGAAGTGCAGTAACCGCGACATGTTCACGGCGTGCAACACCACAGGAAACGGCTAGAAGTGCCGCCCAGATCATCAGGTAACGCGCCAACTCCTCGCTCCAGGTTACCGGGATGTCGATCAGATAACGTCCAAACACGCCAACCCCCACATCGAGCACCATCACGGCCAGCAATCCAGCACACAACCACTCCACCCATTTATTAATGCGAGCGCCGAGGGCTGCGCTTGCCGCACCCAATTGCTGCGAGCTTGAAATGTTTTCAGTAATTGTCATAAGTCTGTTGATGTTCCCGTAGGTTGATCTAAGAGTTGCTTGGCATTAGGTCGTATCAATAAACAATGATGACCGCGCATTTATCGCTCCACGCCAGAGAAAATTACCGCTACATTTCCAAAAGCAGGTGGTTCGGCCAGAACCCCGGCCAGACCGGCCGTTCCAGTAGCCGAAACCGGGATTCGGGTTTGGCTGCGTCCTAGGTCATGCGCACTAATCAGGATATCTTCATCAACAACAAGTGATTGCCCTTCAGTGAGCCGTATGGCCTTGATTATTTCGAGCCAGTCATAGGTTTCGTCGTCAAGAATCCCATGAGCGATACTTATAGGTGTTGCTTCCCAAGGCCACATAAAATGTGAACGGTGGCAAGCGGCTTCAGCCAGATCGGATGTTCCAATTCTCTGCCATGCACGATCAAGAGGAGAGCAACCTGCAGTTTGCACCGCAAAGAGCCGGGGGGCACAGGCAATGATGCCAGCGGCAGCGGCCATGGAGAAACCTTGGGCAACAGCACTGGCCAAAGCGCCACCACCCACTTGTACAAAGACGGCTTCCGGCACTTGGTTCGCCAATTTAAAGGTCTCTGCCATCTCGAATGCCAGCGTCCGCCCACCTTCAACCGCCAAGCCATTCTCGCTGCCCTGTACTCCGAATGGAATCGACCCTGCCTTGACTGCTTCACGAAAACGTAGAAAACAAGGATCGCCAGCTTCCTTAGCACGACGTTCACAGATTGTGATCCGTGACCCCAACTCTTTCAGACGGCGCACGACATTAGGGCTGGCGTCCGGAGGGATGAACACATCCAGAGACCAATCGGCAGCACGCGCGATTACTGCCGCAGCTAGAGCTGCATTGCCACATGAGGCGATTGCCAAGCGGCGTTGCGTGAGACTCTCCGCGACAGGAAGTCGGGCCGCCTTGAGTACGCGTAAATACAACATTACTCCCATAAGGTGCCGGGCCTTGTGGGAACCGGACACATTTCCGGTCTCGTCTTTAACCCACAGTGTACCGGCGAACCCAACAGCCTTGCCCAGAGAGGGTTGCACGGCCATCGGGGTAATACGGAAACTTGTCCCGTCGGCTTCAATCAGTGCATCGTCAAGCCGCCCGACAATTTCTTCCCAGGCATCATCAGACAACCCAACATTTCGTGCCAGGCGGTAAGGCGAAAGAAAATTCCGATAACGCAGAAACGGATTGGATCCAGTCCGTTCGACAAATGTTTCGGGAATACCCAGCGGCAGCAGCACATGATCAACATCGTCACCAACGATGCCGGCGTTCGGGCAGCGAAAAGGCAAGCTTACAGCCGCATCGACGGTTGTACCGCAGCCATGGCAAACGAAATTATTGGCCGGATTATTCACGATTCATTCACATTCCAAATGCCTTGCCGGCACCGGTTTTTGCATTGAATTCGTCGATCATCGCATCCCAGGCGGGAACCAGATCTTGCAGTCCGTCCCAGAAGGATTGTCTTGACCGTGCTGAAAACTCCTTAACCGATACCCCTTGCTGCTCGACCCAGGTAAAGTAACCTAGGTTAAACACCCGCTGGCGGTCAAGGTAAGTCATTTCCAACATATGATCGGTGGTAGTTGCGGCCAGAGCCTGACCCCAAATTTCACCCGCTGCCACCTTGTCGAACCCTTTGGTAAAACGCTGGGAGATGGTTTTGTCGATCTGGCTACCGTACATGGCCGCACCGCTGGTGGCCACAGAAAGAATGACATCCTCAGATCCGAGGTCGTAGTGACGTGCCGTTTTGATCGCCGCCAGCATATTACATAGTGAGGACAACCCCAGATTGGACAGACGGGCAACAAGTCCGGCATCGATACCACGTCGCTCAACCAGATATTTCCGACCGACTTCAGTGTTGAACAGTACCAGCAGAGCGTCGGTATATTGGTCGCTGACAGCGGCCACCATATCCGTATTCATCACGTTGTGAATATAAGGGACATGCTTGTCACCGATTCCCTGGATGTTATGTTCACCGAACCCGTTGCACAGCAATGTCGGACATTCAAGAGCCTCCACGGCCACAATACGAGCGCCCAACGCTTGCTTAAGGTGATCACCGGCGGCCAGCGTGCCGGCCGAACCCGACGCGGAGACAAAAGCGGCCAGTTTTGCACCCGCGCGGCCTTTGGTTAGCGCATGGAACAATTTTTCCATGGCAAAACCGGTGCAATTGCGATGTACGAGGTAGTTTCCGAATTCGCAGAACTGGTTAAAAATGATGTTGGCCGGATCGCGATCAAGTTCTGCACAGGTATCGTAAATTTCCTTGACGTTGCTCTCACAGCCTGGCGTACGCACGATATCGGAAGGATCGAGCACCCACTGGTCCAGCCAGTCGAAGCGTTCCTTGCTCATGTTTTCCGGCAGGACTGCGATACCGTGACAGCCGAGAATACGCGAGATGGCCACTCCACCACGGCAGTAATTCCCGGTAGATGGCCAGACGGCCCGATGATGAATCGGATCAAACTGACCCGTAACCAGTCTCGGCACAAGGCAGCCGTATGCGGCAAGCACCTTGTGTGCATTGATCAAGGGAAAGCGGTTGCCCAATGCCAGCACAATACGTGCCTTGACACCAGTCAACGCGGAAGGCAGTTCAACATATTCCGGGACATCAGTCATGCCCGTGCGCTGAGCATCGTTGAACCAATGTACGCGGAACAGATTCAGGGGGTGCGGACTGTCAGGATTAATGCTATTAAGGCTTGTCCGAATGGCTTCAGGGATAGTTGAAGGATCCTTGAGCTGCGAAATGGTGGGCAAGACTACGCCTGCCTCCCGAAACCGGGCAACAGTATTCTCATAGACTGCGGCATCCACTACGGTTCGTTCAAGCCCTAGACGTGACATTCAATGACTCCTTTAGGTAACAAATCATGTGTGGCAAGTACTGCCCCCAGCACATGGACTGGTTTGCCCGTTTCAATGTTGCGGCTCAACCTTCGAACCGACGAACATACTGTAAAACATAAATTTCACTTACGTCAATAGTAAAATTTATATTCCAGATTTGGTGCATTGGCCCTGAATTGGTGCGCAAAATATTCAGGCACTGATGAGTGCCGTGCATGGACTGACAGACATTGTGCACATGCCTTTTCAGATCGATATGCACACGAAAATCAATACGTTCGGGAATGAGTGATTGGCCCCGAAATGGTGCGCAAATCATTCTGAAATTGTTGGGTGCTGGGTATGCTCTGAGCAAGCATTTTTCACATACCGATCCGGTTCGATCGGCATGAGAGCACGAAAGAATTCAGTCTTCGCTGATTTCGACCGGTGTATAAGGGGCCAGCTTGTCGAATAACTCAAGAATATCGGCATTGCGCATGCGGATGCAGCCGTGTGATCCGGGTGCGCCCATGTCTACACTATCCGGCGTGCCGTGGATGTAGATGAAGCGGCGCATGGTATCGACACATCCGAGCCGGTTGCGACCCAACTCGCACCCCGATAACCAAAGAATGCGCGTGAGGATCCAGTCACGTTCCGGGGTGGATGCACCGAGTTCCGGTGAATAAATCTCGCCGCTCGGGCGACGCGCAATGAAAATTGTATTCTCCGCCTGCCCGGCGCCGATCTTGGCCCTGATGAGATGCTTCCCACGCGGCGTGCAATAACTACCGCACTGTTCACCGACACCATTGCTGGCCGTAGAGACCGGATAGCAGCTCAGAATCTGTCCGGTATCGTCAAACAGGGTCAGTGTTTGCTGCGCAATCGAAATGTGAATGAACATGACTATTGACCGCGGCTAGAACGACGCGCGGCAAAGAATCCGGAGATTACTTGGCTACACTCCTCGGCCAGCACACCGCCCACCACTTCAGTGTGGTGATTCAATTTTTCAATGGCAAAGAGATTGAAAACACTGGAGTGCACACCGGTTTTCAGATCGTACGCCCCATAGACAACACGGGCGATGCGTGAGTGGAGGATAGCACCGGCACACATTGCACAGGGCTCCAGTGTCACAAAGAGTTCACAGCCAGGCAGACGATAGTTTTCCAGATTCCGCGCTGCATCACGTAAAGCGGCAATTTCGGCATGAGCGGTGGGATCGCTTTCGCCAATGGGCGAATTGAATCCGCGACCTACAATTACACCATCGCGCACCACCACAGCGCCCACTGGCACTTCGCCGAGACACTCGGCAGAGCGCGCTAGCGAAAGCGCTTCGCGCATGTAGAACTCATCCTGCATCGCTGTATTTCTTTCCGGGATCCGTGACCGAAAGCTGGATTCGTTGAATGACGATTTCCATATCAACACCGACCTCAACAATCGGCATTCCTTTGTCACGCAACGCCATCAACAACTCGATACCGCTGGAGTCAATGGACGTGCATTTACGCAAGGATAAGCGTGCCCTGCCCGCACCGATTGCGTACACCTCTTCGGACAAAGCAGAAGACACATGACCTGCAAGAAGGATATCCGACGCAGAGGTTGTCACACGACCAAGAAGACGCTTGTTCTCCTGCTCGACAGTACCCGTCAGATGAGTTGCCAGTTGATATCGCGGGAAACGACGTTGTTCCAAAAAATCTCCGGCTATAAATTATTGCGAGACAGCGCAGCAGATTCTATCAAGCCACGCCCCCCGTGTGCATGGCAAGAAGAAATTAGTGAAACACACCCAGTGCAACAAAGTTGCATTTGGACGGAGAATCAGGCAGCATAAACCCTTTGAAGGTTGAGCTTCGCAACACGCATGCATTCGCAGATCCGCCCCGTTAAACCAATAAATTCTTCCCGCTCCAATGCCGCACTTTGCGCGGGTGCTTTGTCGCGCCTAATCTTGGCCGGCATCGCCTTGCTTGTTTTGTGGATGACGATCCTTTGGGCTATGGCATGAGCACTACCAGGCAGGCCATTCTCCGGTTCGACAATTTGACGCTTGGCTACAACCGGCACCCGGCAATTCACCACCTCAAGGGCGAAATTGCCTCAGGAAGCCTTCTGGCAGTGGTTGGTCCCAACGGTGCTGGAAAGTCGACTTTGCTTAAAGGTATCGTTGGTGAATTACGTCCCATGCAGGGAAAACTCGAGCTGATTGGCCTTGAACGAAAAAATATCGCCTACCTCACCCAACAATCAACACTGGATAACAGCTTTCCCATTGTCATTTACGATTTTGTGGCCATGGGTCTTTGGGCGCAATTCGGTGCATTCCGCAGCTTTGATCGCGCCGCAAAAAATCGCATTGAAGACGCCATTGCAGCGGTCGGCTTGAGCGGACTGGAAAACCGGCCCATCGGACAACTTTCTGGCGGCCAATTACAACGAGCGCGCTTTGCCCGCGTGATCTTGCAGGATTCGCCTCTGGTCCTGCTCGACGAACCCTACGGTGCTATCGATGCCAATACGGTACGTGATTTGGCCGCTCTGGTGCGCCGCTGGAATGCTGAAGGCCGCACCGTCATTAGCGTCCTGCATGATTTTACCCATGTGCGTGAGGAATACCCTGAAACGCTGCTGCTGGCGCGCGAAGTCGTGGCGCGAGGGAAAACGGCTGAGGTATTGAGCGACGAAAATCTGAATCGCGCCCGTCATCTGGCTGAAGAACAAGGTGAACGCTCCAGCGCGCCTGTTTGCCACGTCGATCATCATGCTGCCCACGAATTGGAACGGTAAGAATGAGCCTGATTGACACACTGACCGGACTCCCACTGATCTCCCCATTTGTCGAATTCGGTTTCATGCGCCGTGCGTTGGCAGGTTGTCTGGCTCTTTCATTAGGCGCTACGCCGATTGGCGTTTTCCTGATGCTGCGCCGCATGAGTTTGGCTGGTGACGCTATCTCGCACGCCATTCTGCCGGGTGCCGCCATCGGCTACCTGATCGCCGGATTATCACTGTCGGCCATGACCCTTGGCGGTCTCGTCGCCGGCATTGCGGTGGCTTTACTGGCAGGGGGCGTAGCGCGAAATTCGGTGATCAAGGAAGACACCAGTCTGGCAACCTTTTATCTGATTTCACTTTCGGCCGGTGTGTTGATCATCTCCATGCGCGGCAGCAATGTCGATCTGTTACACGTACTGTTCGGCAGTGTCCTCGCTCTGGATGATGCCGCCCTCCTCCTCCTGGCCAGTTTCGCGTCGTGTTCGATAGTCGCCATCGCTATCGGACTACGCCTGATTGTCCTCGAATGCTGCGATCCGACGCATCTGGCCCGCATCAGCCGGCTTAGCCCGCTGGCGCACTATGGATTCATGGTGCTCGTAGTACTCAACCTGATCGGCGGGTTCCATGCACTGGGTACCTTGATGGCCGTCGGTATCATGATTTTGCCCTCTGCCGCCGCACGTTTCTGGGTCGGTACCATCGTCCCACTGCTTCTCGTCGCAGTCATCATCGCATTTGCGGGCTCGCTCATAGGGCTGCTGCTCTCGTATTACGCCAACCTGCCCGCCGGCCCGGCCATTGTTTTGACCCTGGGTGGTCTTTACCTGCTGTCGATGGCCATTGGCCCGTTGGGCCCGTTGGTTAGCCGCCTGCGACCACGCTGGCACTTTGAGCGCTAGGGAATTCATGGGATCATTGCTGAAATTTTCTTTTCGTCACGCACTGACGCACGCCCTGTTCGTCGGACTAATTCTTAGCGTCGGCCATGTGGCTGCAGCCGAGAAACTGAACGTCGTCGCCAGTTTCAGCATTCTTGGTGATATGACAAAGCGCGTTGGCGGTGAACGGGTAGAGGTTCATACTCTGGTAGGCCATGATGCCGATGCCCATATGTACCAACCAACACCGGCCGATGCAAAGACCATTGCTCAGGCTCGGCTGGTCGTTGTAAATGGCTACGGTTTTGAAGGCTGGATCGACCGATTGGTCAAATCCTCCGGCTATCGCGGGATAGTGCTTATTGCCAGTAGCGGGATAAAAACACTCAAGCGGCCTCATTTTCAAAAAGAAACGCAAGGCCATAACCATGATGGCGACATTGATCCTCACGCCTGGCAGGATCTTGCCAATGCATTGCGCTATGTCGACAACATTGCTCAAGCACTAAGCGAAGCCGATCCCGCAGGAAAATCGGTTTATCAGGCCAATGCAATCAAATACAAACAGGAAATTAGCGCACTCGATAATGAGGTACGCAAAACCTTCAATGCGATTCCTGCCGAGCGCCGCAAGGTTGTCACGTCACACGACGCTTTTCGCTATTTCAGTCGTGCTTACGGCATCAGTTTCATTTCGCCGGTGGGAATCAACACCGATGCAGAGCCTTCCGCCGGCGATGTAGGACGCATTATCAGGCAGATTCGGCAAGAGAAAATTTCCGCGGTGTTCATGGAAAATATCTCCGACTCGCGCCTGCTTGAACGCATCCGGCAGGAGTCAGGTGCACAGATCGGCGGCACCCTGTATTCCGACTCGCTCTCCAAGCTTAACGGTTCAGCCGGAACCTATCTCGACATGATGCGGCATAACGCAAAAACGCTGTCATCAGCGTTGGAAAACTGAGTTTCGCCAAAAAACAATCCTGATCGGACTCCGCAGAGTAGTCCGAGAATCTAGCCAGCCATTACTAGCAGCACTTTTAAGCCAATCAACGGCGAACCCGCCATCTACATTCGGCAGGCTGAGTTTCCACGAAATTTAGTCTGCTACGAACGACCTTAATCGACCAGCATGTTGAATAACAAGAGCCTGTTACATGTCACTGACAAGCTTGCCGAACTCATCTACGTCGTGCCAGTTGGTAAACTCAACCACCGTCTCGGGGTCGGTTGGGCCCTTGGTAAACCACATGATTAAACGAATCACCAATCGGTCAAATGCTTTGCATTTCGGATAGTCCAGTTTCCCGGCAAAAACCCCCAACACATTTGGTCGCCACGAGGTCTGTTTGAGAAAATTTTTCATGTAAGGATTATTCTCTGGTCTATTCTTATTCGGTTTTCGGGCAACAATGTTGACCGAAAAAAAAGCCGTTAATTTTCCTTCCAGAAGCGGCAAGTTGCAATTAATGAAATTGAAAATCAGACTGCTGTGTTTTCCATAGCGAATACTTGCGCCGATAACGATTTTGTCGAAGGCTTGCAAATCGAACTGCTGGAAATCCTTGACAGAAACCAATTTCACCTGATTCGCACTCTTTTCAATTACCTGCTTAAGCCGATCGCAAATCTTTATCGTATGACCATCGGTTGACGAATATAGAATAAGGACACGTCCTAATATTGGCACCGTCTTCATATCCGCGTGATGCGAAACCTCATTTTAAGTAGCTCCATAGCCAGCGGCGAAATGAAGAAGAAAGGCAGCATCAGCAACCAGTCTTCTAACGACAGCGGCACGGTATCAAAGAACGGCTGGAAGAATGGTATGTACACAACCATCAACACCAGCAGGAAGGATACCCCGACAGCCCACACCATCCATCGATTGGAAAGTAAACCGATGGTAAAAATGCTGTAGTGCTCAGAACGGGCAGTAAAGGCACGAATCAACTCTGAACTGCAGAGGGTGACAAAAGCAATCGTCTGCGCAACAATCAACTGGTCAGGATAGCGCTGCATAGCAATGTAAAAAACGGTCAGGATGGCCAACGCATCGACCACGCCGACAACACCAATACCGATGGCCATATTTCTGTTGATCACGGGCTCGGTCGGTGATCTCGGCGGACTCTCCATAATATCCGGATCCCCCTTCTCCAAGCCAAGCGCAAGCGCTGGCGCACCATCGCTGACCAGATTTAGCCAAAGCAGTTGAACCGGCCTCAGGGGGATGGGCCACCCTGCAAGCATCGAGCCAAAGATGATGAGAATTTCCCCGACATTGCAGGCTAGAAGGAAGTAGACAAATTTGCGGATATTGGAATAGATGATCCGCCCCTGCTCGATGGCTGCAACAATACTGGCGAAATTATCATCAGTCAGGATCATGTCCGCCGTCTGCTTGGCCACATCCGATCCGGTGATGCCCATGGCGACGCCGATATTTGCCCGCTTCAACGCCGGAGCATCATTTACGCCGTCGCCGGTCATCGCCACGACGTGGCCTCTCGCCTTCAGAGCATCGACAATCCGTGTCTTATGCTGGGGCGAGACGCGGCAACATACTTCGAGTCGGTCGGTTCGTGCTGCTAGGTCTTCGTCACTAAGGTTTTCAATTTCCGCTCCGGTCAGAACCAGCCCATCAGGCGTCAGAAGTCCGATGTCACGGGCAATGGCTTCAGCCGTATCTTTGTAATCACCGGTGACCATGATGCTTTTTAGGCCGGCACCACGTGCTCTCTTCAACGCATCAATTACTTCGGGGCGAGGCGGGTCGATCATACCGAGCAGGCCGATGAAGACCAGATCTTTTTCAACGACTTCGGGCGTGACACTTTCCGGAACAGCTTGCAAGGGGCGGCAAGCGACAGCGAGTACGCGTAACGCATCGCTGGCCATTGCGTGATTCTGTCCAAGGATTGCTTCGCGCATGGCCGGTGTCAAATCAACGGTTTGACCTAATTCCAGTGTTTGGGCACACAAATCAAGGATGATATCGGGAGCGCCCTTGACGAAGACGATGAGTGGCGGCGAGCCGATGCTGGAGAGCACGCTCTGCGCACCCTCGACACGATGAATCGTACTCATCCGCTTTCGGTCGGAATCAAAGGGAACTTCCTGAATTCGTGGCAGCTCATTGCACGAATCAGCACGCCGATACCCGCATTTTTCTGCGGCAACGACCATGGCGCCTTCCGTGGGATCACCGAGAATCTGCCATGAGCGCTTGCCATCCTCGCCGGTTTTTTCTTCCAGCTGAGCATCGTTACAAACCAGCGCACCTTGCAACAGGAGTGCGGTCTCCAAATCACTGCGCGGGTCGACGGCCTTGTTGTCTACAAAGAAATCACCATTGGGGCTGTATCCTTCTCCCGTGATACGCAGGTGTTTTCCACCGGCCCACGCTTGAACCACAGTCATCTCGTTCTGTGTCAGCGTTCCCGTCTTGTCGGAGCAAATGACTGTAGCGCAACCGAGCGTTTCAACAGCGGGGAGTTTCCGGATCAGCGCATTGTGTTTGATCATCCGCTGCATGCCAAGCGCGAGGCAAATGGTCACAATAGCCGGTAACCCTTCAGGCACAGCAGCGATAGCTAAACTCACTGCGGTCATGAACAGATTGATAATGACCTTCTTCTCGCTTTCAAGGTAGTACAGAAAACCACCATTAAATGCATCCGCGAGGTGAGTATCACGAAACAGGCCGTAGATGAACACCAGCGCACAGATGGCCAAGCAGGCCGTTCCAAGCACCTTGCCCAGATGCTCCAGTTTCTTTTGCAGTGGTGTTTCTTCAGTCTCAAAAGACTGGATCATCTCGGCAATCAGCCCGATCTGGGTTGCCATACCGGTACCGGTTACCAAGCCTTTGCCACGCCCGTAAGTGATCAGTGTTCCCATGAAAGCGGTGTTTTTTCGATCACCGAGCGGAATATCTTTATCCAATACCACGCTGGCCACCTTCTCGACCGGAACCGACTCTCCGGTCAATGAAGCCTCTTCAACCTTGAGATTGATGCTCTCAACCAGACGCAGATCGGCAGGAACAAAATTACCGGCTTCAAGCAGGACTATATCGCCAGCGACAATATCCCTGCCAGGGATGGTCAGCTGCTGGTTATCCCGAATAACTTGCGCATTCGGGGCTGACATTTTTTTCAATGCGTCAAGCGCCTGCTCAGCCTTCGACTCCTGAATGACACCGACTACAGCGTTGAGCACCACGATGAACATGATGGCGATGGAATCAACGACCTCGCCCAGCGCAAACGATATTACCGCCGCAATGATCAAAATGATGACCAGATAATTGTTGAACTGATCCCACAGCAATGCCAAGAACCCTGGCCGGGGACGTTCAGTCAGCTCATTGGGGCCAGATTGGAGCAAACGCTCTTGCGCGCTCTTTTGCGTCAGGCCCCGATCAAGGTGGGTCTGAAAATGACTGGCCAGTTCTTCAACCGGTTTGGTGTGAGCTTCGTTGTCTTGCATGTTTGTTTGGAGCAAAGACGCAATTATTTCACAAGCAGGATTGGAATCGATGAAAGGTGAACTGTTTTCAGTGTAATAGACCCGACAAGAAACTCCTTGAGCGCCCCCCGGCCATGTGTTCCCATAATGATCTGGTCACACTGCAATGATTCGGCAAGTTCGGTGATTTTTTCTGCAACCCCGCCAACCTCACAGTGACACATGTATTTGGCACCTACTGTATCCAGCAGAGCGCGAGCGTTCTGCATCAGTTTTTCGCTTTCTTCTCGGTGAAAATCAGCCATCTGATCGTGGCTCGCAAAACGACTGATGTCGCGTGAAAACGGCGCTTGAACGTTAACTAAATGAATAACAAGTTCGTCCGGATTGCTGTAAAGCGCTCGCTTTGCAATAACCAGCACCACACCTCGGAGTGCGC
Organism: Burkholderiales bacterium; assembly: GCA_038203745.1. Lineage (GTDB taxonomy): Bacteria > Pseudomonadota > Gammaproteobacteria > Burkholderiales > Rhodocyclaceae > Propionivibrio. Next base: position 34,677 of record JBBRDR010000013.1, read on the forward strand.
AATCCGAACCGTCAATAGGAAGTAATACTTTTTTCATACTCCCTCTTCTTTGCTGATAAGCCGCACTGAGTACCAATGGGTACTCAGGCCGTCACAGAGTGCTCAACCTAACTGCTGGATTCCGGCGATGACCCAGCCTTTGCTGCCTTCAGTCGATTTGCTCAGATTCCATATCTCATCAAAAGGTGCAGCTGCAACGCCTATCGCCTCGCGAATCATCCCACTGAAATGCACACTGGCAACGTGGCGACCCGACTCCGTCGATACTTCGAGGAGATCCGCATTCAGCGTCACGACATCTGTTTGCTGAGAGACACTGTTGCGTTCGTCCATTTGAATTTTAATCTCGGCGAATAGCTCCGGACTTGTAAAGTCTCGAATGTCGTCAAGGTTTCTGGTGTCATTAGCTGCCTGCAGGCGAATAAAATTCAGCTTTGCAACGCGCAAAAAACCTTCACTATCAAAACCTTCAGGAACACGAGGTGCCAAAGAAGCGCTAACCGGAGCCGACGAGCTAAACTGCGGCCTTTCCTGTACTGGCGACATCATGCCGGGGCTATTGGCACCGGCATATTGCATAGGCCCGGCCGACGACGAGGCAGAAGCATTACGACGGAACAAAAATTTGAAGACAAAGAGCGCAGCCATTACCAGCAATGCAATCATAAGAATATTGGCCATCCCTTCACCCATACCGAAGTGCGAGAGCAGCGCCGCAATGCCAAGGCCAGCCGCGAGACCGGCAATCGGCCCCATCCAGTTACGTTTGGGCGCTGCCGCCGGTGCACCAACAGGCGCGGTGGGTGTGGCGGGAGTCACTTGCTGTGTAGGAGCAGGTTTCGGAGAAACTGACTGGCGTTGCATGCCAAAAGATTTACCGCCGCCAAAGCGAGCCGCTTCCGCTTCATCAACGCTCAATCCCAGTGCGAGAGTAGCAACAAAAAAAGCCATCAATAATTTTTTCACTCTATTTCCTTCAATATTTGAAACCACAATGCAAGCCTATAAAAATTGGCGGCACACTGACCATGAGGCCGATCTTAGAACGCATAAATACATCTAACAAGTCGAATATAATGATCAAACACATCGGTTTATTCGATGTGTTTCAGAGCCAGCATCATGCGCATTTTTGCCCGCTATTGTGAGTTGATTAATTTTATGGACAACCAAGAATGTATGATATTAACTACAAGCACTTACGCTATTTCTGGACAGTAGCGAAAACAGGCAGTATTGCCCGTGCAGCCGGTCAATTGAACCTCACTCCCCAGTCCATCAGTGGACAACTGAGCGAATTTGAGGAGAAACTGGGAGTGGAATTGTTTCGTCGTTCGGGGCGCAATCGAGAGTTGACCGATACCGGGCGCCGCATCTTGAGTTATGCGCAGGAAATTTTTACAGTTGGTGATGAGCTGCTTGATGTAATTCGTGACCAGAGAACAAAAAAAACATTAACGTTCCGAGTAGGTGTTGCCGATTCTGTCTCAAAATCGATCGCCTACCATCTGGTTGAACCCGCACTCAAACTAAAGGAAACGGTGCATATGGTTTGCCGTGAAGGTCGCCTGTCGTCATTGGTGGCTGAATTGGCCATTCATCGGCTCGACATGATTATTGCCGACCGCCCCATGCCGGCAAACTTGAACGTACGCGGCTACAGCCACCTGCTCGGCGAAAGTGGGCTGACGGTATTCGGCACTCGAGGCGTGATCAATCAATTGTCGGGAAAACATGCTGTCACATTTCCCTCCTCGCTCGATAACGCGCCTTTTCTTCTACCGGGAGAAGATGCTGCGATTCGGCCAAAACTGATTCAGTGGTTTGAAAGAAATAATCTCAGGCCCAACATCATTGGCGAATTTGACGATAGTGCTTTGATGAAGGCCTTCGGGCAAGCCGGCACTGGATTATTCGTCGCTCCGAGGGCGATCCTTGACCACGTCTGCGAACAATACAAAGTAGAGGCCCTAGGCCATATTGATACCGTGATTGAACAACTATACGGCATCACCACCGAACGCCGGTTGACGCATCCCGCCATTATTGAGATTAGCAAAGTGGCACGTGATGGCGTTTTTAGAGCCACAACGTAATTAAACGCTACAATAAACCCAGATTATCCATTAGCGATTCTGAGGTAAGCTTAGCCCCGAGTTTCATGCAGAGGTCATGGTCGTGTTCCAATGATATTCATTAGGCCAACTAATTGATTATTTGTTTCTATTGACGGGATTTCGATGTCGGCCAATGCTCTGGAAAGCGGTTTCAAGATCGGGTTTTCGAATCGCGAGGTAAGCGCCTGGGGCGGGATAGCGCTACTGAA
>JBBRDR010000014.1:0-36896 GCA_038203745.1 Burkholderiales bacterium
ATTGCCTCAGAAGCAACGACACACAGCATCTCGCTTGATGACGCACAACAGCGGGCGCGTCGATTCGCGCTTGAAATTGCCTCGGACTACTCCTATGGTGCCGTACGTGCGCTCGAATTGTTTCTGTCCTGGTTATGGACGCGCCTCTATGACGGCATCGAGATGCACAACATCGATGTTGTCACCCGAATCGCTCCGAGCCAGGGAATCGTTTATGTCCCTACACATCGCAGTCACATTGACTACCTGCTGCTCTCCTACTCCCTGCACCGGCAAGGTCTGACCCCGCCGCACATTGCGGCCGGCGCCAACCTGAACATGCTATTCATCGGCCCGCTACTGCGCCGCTGTGGGGCATTCTTTCTACGCCGCAGCTTCAAGGGCGAGCCTCTTTACGCTGTCGTTTTCCACGAATACCTGCACCTCATGCTGACACGCGGATTTCCTCTGGAGTATTTTATTGAAGGTGGTCGAAGTCGAAGCGGGCGCATGCTGACTCCCAAAGCCGGCATCCTCGGCATGACCGTGCGCAGTTTTATTCGAGAACACACCCGCCCCCTTGTTTTCGTACCCGTATATATCGGCTACGAAAAAGTCATGGAAGGTCGTACCTACATCCGCGAACAGGCGGGCAAGCCCAAACAGAGCGAGTCCTTATGGGGTGTCCTGCAAAGCGCGCGCCGAATCAAACGGGTCTTCGGCAAGGTACATGTCAATTTCGGCAAGCCCCTGGCGCTAGCCGAGTTTTTAGACAGCTACCGTCCGGGCTGGGCACAGGAAGATGCGAATACGCCGGACGACTGGCCACGGGAGGCCACGCAAAGCGCTGCAACCGCACTGGCCACGCGCTTGAACGAAGCGGCGGTGATCAACCCGGTCAATCTGATCGCCCTGACTCTGTTATCTACGCCAAAGCATACTGCAGATGAACAGGCCCTCACACGGCTTCTCGACCATTACCTGGCACTGACCGTTGACGCGCCTTATTCTTCGGAAACGATACCGTGCAATCTGGATTCCCGGGAAATCGTGGCTTATGTCGAACGGCTTGGTATCGCTGAACGTATTGCGCATCCGCTGGGCGATCTGATTCGTATATCGGAAGGCGAGGCGCCCTTGCTGGCCTATTTCCGCAACAACGTACTGCATCTTTTTGCCCTGCCCGCGCTCATTGCCTGCCTGCTCAACCATAACCGCTACCTCGGCGTACAGCGCGTAACGGAAGCTGTTGCAGGAATCTACGGGCTGATGGGAACCGAACTATTTTTGCGCTGGACCCCTGACGAACTCCCGGCGGCGTCGGAAAAAGTAATTGATGTGCTTGTCGGACGCGGCTTGCTGCTGCGCAACGACGCCGGACGACTCTCTGCTCCCGAGCCGAACAGTCAGGAATTTTCCGAATTACGCTTGCTGGGAGAAACCCTGCGTCCTTTGCTTGAACGGCATTTCCTTGCACTGGCACTATTGCAGCACGGCGGATCGGGCTGCCGCACCCGGAAAGCACTGGAGAATGACTGCCACTTGCTAGCGCAACGCATGTCACTGCTCTACGAATTCAACACACCTGAGCATTCAGAAAAAACGACTTTCTCCGCCTTGATCGCCCATCTTGTCGATGCCGATCTTCTGCGTGAAGACGAAACAGGTTTATTGCATTTTGACCAGCGCATCACTACGCCGCTGAAACACGCCGAACTGGTTCTCCCGGCCGAAACCAGGCAAACCATCCGGCGCATGGCCTGTGCCGGGCCGGTATCCTAGAAACTGGACGGCATCAAGCGTTGCTACCCGCATTGCGTCGCGCCGCATGTTCGAGGCGCTCCTTTTCGGCCAGCACCTTGTTGGCGTACGCCCCTTCGGGGTCGGAAGAACCCGCATAGGCCTGCAAGCCGGCAATCACACTACCGTGCCGGCGAATGGCCTCCTGAAGAACATGTACGCCGACCTGGATATTGATTACCGGATCAAACAAAGGGCTATCGCCCGCCCCTTCCGGCACCTTGTCCAGATGAAAGCGCGGAATAACCTGCATCAAGCCCTGCGCGCCCATGGAGCTTTCGGCAAAGGGATTAAAGCCTGATTCAATACCAATAACGGCCACGATAAGCAACGGGTCAACGCGCCGTTCCTTCCCGATCAGCTGAGCCATTTCGAAAACCGGCATCAAGGCCTCCGGCGACACCCGGTAGCGGCGCACCACATAGTCGAGCGCACCTTGCATGCGCGACGACAGAGTAACTTCTGCAAGTTTCTCCTTGTCAGAATCCGCATCGGGTTCTGCTGAAGCAGCAAAGGCAGGGAATGCGTCGCCAATCAGTGCGGCGGGTTGCTTGTTCGTGGCAAAAACATTGATGATGACGAGGACAAGCAAAAGTCCGGCAACCATCAATCCATGTTGAACAAGGTGCAAAGTGGCATCAGTACAGCGTGCCATCGTGTGTTTGAGCGTAATCGTTGCAGACATGCTCACTCTCCTTCACTGTTGTCATCGCGCACAATCAAACAACAGGCTGGGCGACAAACGGTTTTAGGCGGGTGGAAAGCCCGAGGGTGCGGCAGAAGTTAGCATTCGGCCGAAACTTCAACGTCCGGGGACCCTGCTTCAGAGTCGCAGGCAAGAGAAGAGTTCCACGCCGCATATGCTTCGCGATGTAGTAGCGGCGGCATTCTATTGATTAAATTGAATTTTGTCAAACAGCCCTCCCGTACTGCCCTGTCCAAGCCGATCAACCCTGGTCGATAAACACGGCAAACACAGCTGATCAGAACGTTTGAGCAAACGATTGCTGCCTCGAGGCAATTTGCCTCACGTCACCCCCACATTTTCATTGGCAAGCTTGCAATATCAGACATATTTATCTATATTGCTAACTCGAAACAGCGCATTGTCTGGAGCCGTTATGGATGATTTTGTTTTTCTCGGAATCGACGTGGGTTCGGCCAGCGTACGTGCTGGCATTTTTGATGCGGGCGGCCAACGTTTGGCCTTTTCAGTTCGCCCGATTCAGCAGTTTCATCCCAGACCACTTTATGTTGAACAATCGTCAGCCGACATATGGGCTCAGACCTGCGCCGCCGTGCGTGAAGCCGTTGCCATGTTCTGCCTTGATCCGAGCAGAATTGCTGCCATTGGCGTTGACGCCACCTGCTCTCTGGTTGCCGTTGGGAATTCGGGTCAGCCGGTATCTGTGTCAGAAAATGGCGACCCCAGCTGCGACATCATCATGTGGATGGATCACCGCGCCGCAAAACAGACTGTTGAGATTAATGCAACAAATGATGAAGCACTGGCCTATGTGGGTGGCGAAGTCAGTATCGAAATGGAACTTCCCAAGGTACTGTGGCTCAAGCAAAATTTTCCCGAGCGTTATACCGCCACGCGACGTTTCTTTGACCTCGCGGATTACCTGGTCTGGCGCTTGAGCAACGCTGATGTTGCCAGCGTATGCACACTGACCTGCAAGTGGAACTATCTGGCGCATGAAAATCAGTTCAGTGAAAAACTGTTGAATGGAGTCGGCTTGAATGACCTCATCAGCAAAATACCACCTCAAGTGTTGCCACTGGGCTCAGCCGCCGGAAAACTCAGCATTCAGGCTTCTGAGGAGATGGGCTTGCCCGCTGGAATCGTTGTCGCCACCGGCATCATCGACGCCCACGCCGGCGGCCTGGCACTGGTCAGTACCGCACCACAGGGCAGCCTGGCAATTATCGGCGGCACCTCCAATTGCCATATGGTTGTCAGCCCCGAACCAGTCATGGTACCGGGCGTCTGGGGGCCTTATTTCGGCGCGATGCTGCCGGGCTGGTGGCTCAACGAAGGCGGACAAAGTGCGGCGGGTGCGCTGCTCGACTGGACGCTACGCCAGAGCGATGCCTGGCCTTTGCTCGAATCCACCGCCAAAGCCGAGGAACGCAATCTCTATGCGGTCTTGAACGACTGGCTGGCCGATCTGGAATCCCGCGAAACCTGGCCAACGCGAAATTTGCACGTCCTTTCTGACCACCATGGCAACCGGTCTCCGCGAGCCAACCCTTCCGCACGCGGCGCAGTTGTCGGCCAGACGCTGGAGCAAGGCAAGGATGCGCTGGCACGCCTTTATCTGGCCACCTTGCAAGCCCTGGCTTACGGCACCCGCCATATCATCGACAGCATGAATGCGGCCGGGCACAAAATCGAACGTATCGTGATGTGTGGTGGCGGAACCAAAAATCCGTACTGGTTGCGGGAAAATGCTGACGCGACCGGCTGCGAGATCAATCTGGTCAGCGAGGAAGATGCCGTCACACTGGGTGCCGCCTTGCTCGGTGCGGTAGCGTGCGGCGCGTTCGCTACCATGCCGGAAGCGGCCGCAAAAATGGTGCGTCCGGGCGGCAGTGTCAAGGCGCGCCCGCAAACCAAGGCCTTCCATGACGCCAAATACGCCGTCTATCTTCAACTTTACCAAGACATGGAACACTGCCGTTCCGCCATGAGTGCCTGGCAGTAATGACTACCGACAATTCTTGCCTGTTAAGGAAAACCCAATGCTCATACTGAACCTCCCCGAACCCAAGACCCTGATCAAGGCTGGCGAAAAAGAAGTCCTTCTGGTCACCAATGCTGACCTCCGCGAATCGGCTAATGTTGAATGCTGGCCGGTACAGAACAAGTTTGAACAAAAGCTTGAACAGGCCTTGTCCAGCCGCTTCGGCTTCAAGACCAAACGGGCTCACCTGTTCAAGGACGACAAGAAACATGGTTTCATCAGCAGCCAGCGTGAAGGCAGCGACCTCTTTGCCACCCTTGACCCGGATGCGCCGGTCATCGTTCTGCTCACCGCATGGCAATACTCCCACCATCTGGCACCCAGCCTGGCCAAACACCGTGGCCCGGTTCTCCTGCTCGCCAATTTCGATGGCACCTGGCCGGGCCTCGTCGGCATGTTGTGCATGGCCGGCACACTGACCAGCCTGGGCAAAATCTATTCCCGCCTGTGGTCCAGCGGATTTGACGATGACTTTTTCTTTAAGGGTTTGGACGCCTGGCTTAAAACTGGCCAAATCACGCATGACACCTCGTATCTCCAGCCGGCTAACGCCGCTCACCCGGCTTCAGCGACCCCGGCCTGGGCAATCGGCCGCAAGGTCGGTGAATACAGCCTGCGCAACAAAGAAATCATCGGCCTGTTCGACACCTTCTGCATGGGCATGATCAACGGCGTCTTCCCGCAAAAGGCGCTGGTCGACATCGGCATGCCGCTGGAAGGCTTGTCACAATCCGCCCTGCTGGTCGAAATGGCCAAAGTGCCGCAAGTCCTGCGTGAAGAGTGTCTGGCCTGGTATGAAGCCAAAGGCATGACGTTCAAGTTCGGCAGTAACCCGGCCAAAGAACTGACCCGCGACCAGGTGCTTGAACAATGCGCCATGTTGATCGCTATGGCACGCTTTACTCAGCGCTTCGGGCTTTCAGCCGTTGGCGTCCAGTATCAACAAGGACTGGCGCAATCCTGCGCCGCCTCTGATTTTGCCGAAGGCGCCATCGGCTCGACCGACCGCTTCCCGATTCCTGATGAGGCGGGCAAGATCATCCGCGCAGGCAAGCCGATTCCGTGCATCAATGAAGTCGACATGGGTACCGCCATCCCGCAGACCATGCTCTGGCGCTTGCTCGATTCGCTCGGCCTGCCGTCGGAAACCACGCTGCACGATATTCGCTGGGGCAGCGAATTTGACGGCACGTTCTACTGGGATTTCGAGATTTCCGGCTCTGTACCGTTTGAACATCTCAAGGGCGGCATTGCCGGGGCTACCGGCTACCGCCAGCCGGCCATGTATTTTCCCAAAGGCGGCTCAAGTATTCACGGCCAAGGCAAAGCCGGTCGCCTAATCTGGGCGCGTGCCCACTACGAGGGAACCCAGGTCATCCTGCACATCGGCACCGGAACGGCGGTAGAACTTCCGGCGGCCGAATTCGAGCGTCGCCGCCGCGCAACGACCTACGAATGGCCACTGCTCAACTGCACGATTGATGGCGTCGGACGCGATGACCTGATGGCCGGGCACCAGAGTAACCACATCACCATCGCCTATGTCGATGAGACAAAACTGCAGGATGTTCTGACGGCTTTTGTCGCACAGGCACTAACCCAAAACATCGGGGTGATGGTTGCCGGTGACGCCAACAAACTACTTTCTGCCTGAATCTGAGATCCATTAATGAGCACGAATGACCTCTACCGTGGCGTCTGGCCGGTGATGCTAACTCCGTTTGACGAGAACCGTGAAATTGACTGGCCCTCGTTGAAAAGACTGATCGACTGGTACATCAAGGCTGGCGTCAATGGCCTGTTTGCCAACTGCCAGTCGAGTGAGATGTTTTTCCTGTCGGATGCCGAATCGCTTCAACTGACCCGCTTTGTGCTGGATCATGTCGCAGGACGAATTCCAGTAGTCGCCTCTGGACATACTGCATGCGGTATGTCCCAGCAGATTGACCAGTTGGGCAGGATGGCGGAGACTGGCGTGGATAGCCTGATCCTGATCAGCAACCGCCTGGCCGCAAAAGACGAGGACGACACTGTTGTACTCGGCAACCTGAAAAAAATTACCGCCGCCCTTCCGAAAAAGGTCGGACTCGGGATTTACGAATGCCCCCATCCCTACAAACGACTGCTATCCGACGAGGTAGTCAGTTGGTGCGCGGAAAGCAATCGTTATACCTTCATCAAGGACACCTGCTGTCAGATCGAGACCATCCGCCGCCGGCTGAGCCTGATCAAGGGTAGCCAACTGCATATTGCCAATGCCAATGGGCAGACGCTGCTGGCCTCCCTGCAAGCCGGATGTCACGGCTACAGTGGAATCATGACCAACTTTCACCCCGAACTCTATGTGTGGCTTTGTAACAATTGGCAGAAGGAACCGGAGAAGGCGCTCATCGTTTCCGATTACCTGTCCACGGCCTCCTTGGCAGAGAGCCTGGACTACCCGATCTGCGCCAAGGACTACCAGCTTTCCCTCGGCAACTTCAATAGCGTAGCCAGTCGCGTCTGCACCTCCGGAAACTACTACTCCGCACATTTTCAGACCACCATGCAACAAATGGTGCGTTTGGGAGAAACAATGAAACACCAGCTGGGTCTTTAGCACGGAGGACTCGCCTAGGCGGGCCTTTGGTCGTGATTGACTACGGGGCTCGGCCTAGAAACTGCGGCAACCAGGTCGTGAGTGGCGGCCATAGCGTGACGCCCATCAGAACCGCCATCAGCGGTATCAGCCAGGGAAGAATTGCCCGAGCCATCTTTTCGAATGAAATCTCGGCAATCCTTGTCACCACGAACAGAACAACGCCAACCGGCGGGGTAACGGTGCCGATAATCAGGTTGAGCACCACGATAACGCCGAACTGCACTGGATCAATGCCATAGCTTGCCGCTGCCGGGGCAAGGATTGGGATCAGTATCAGCATGGCGGCCAGCGCCTCCATGAAGCAGCCGACAATGAGCAGGAACACATTTACGATCAGCAGGAAAACGATAGGGCTTGATATGGTCGACAAAAGCATCGGGGTCAGAACCACCGGCAGTCGCGACGCCGAAATACACCAGCCAAACGCTCCCGCCGCCATAACCAGCACCATCACCACCCCCGTCGTTTCTGCCGTATTGATCAGGATCGGGCCAAGGTGTTTCCATTCCAGCGTACGATAAACGACAAATCCAAGGAACAAAGCGTAAAGACAGGCGATCGCAGCCGCTTCGGTCGGGGTAAAGAAACCGCTGAACATGCCGCCCAGAATCACCACGGGCGTCATCACGGCAAAGAAACAGTCTAAAAAAGTCCGGCCAAGTACACGAAAACCGGCAAAAGCAATACGTGCCATTCCCTCGCGCCGCGCTACCACGCCAACCATCAGCATCAACGCCACGCCCATCAAGATCCCGGGAATGAGCCCTCCCATGAACAACTTACCGACGGAAACGTCAGCAGTAACGCCGTAAATAACCATTGGCAATGACGGGGGAATGATTGGTCCGATGGTGGCAGCGGCAGCCGTAATCGAGGCCGCTGTCTCAGGCCGGTAACCAGCCTTGCGCATGGCACGAATCTCGATAGCCCCGGACCCTGCCGCATCGGCAACCGCAGATCCGACCATGCCCGCAAAGATTATTGACGTCAGAATACTGGCATGGGCATACCCTCCCCGTATCCAGCCGATCAGGGCGCTGGCAAAGGTAACGATGCGGTCGGTTATCTTGGCCGCCCCCAGAATGTTGCCCATCAGAATGAACAGCGGCGCGGCAACGATCGGGAACGAATTCATTGAACCGGCCATTTTTTGCACCAGAATACTGGCCGGCATGCCGTTGATCCAGACGAATACCAGCGCGGCCAGCGCCATCGAGATATAAAGCGGCATGCCGGTCATGATGGCGACGATCCACCCGCCGAAGATTTTCGACATCAAACCTACCATGACGTCGCTCCGTCAACTTCGGCGGAGGCAGGTCGTGATTTGCACATGTCAGCGAGAGCCTGAAACGTGGTTAACATCCCGGCTGGCAGCAGAGGGACATACAACCACGCCGCTGACACCGGCAGAGACACAGCTTCAATGTCAGAATTGACCTGGATCAGATGAATGCTTTGCCAAGCCACCACGACACCAATGACGGCCACAGCGATCTGGCTGCCGATTTCCAGACTTCGCCATGCGCTCGACGGCAGCGCATCCTGAACCAACCGGATACGAATGTGCGAGCCGTGCCGCGTGGCGATCATCCAGCCCAAACAGGCGAGCCAAACCATCAGGAAACCACTGATCTCATCTGTCCAGCTCAAGGGGTGATTGAATGCCCTGTAGACAATACCGGCCGTGACCGTGCACAACAAAACCAACACCAGAAATCCGGTAAAGACCTGAAGGCATCGATCAAGAAAAGCGACCACGACTCTTGATTTGGACAGACATCTCATCGATGACTTTCAGAGTGCCAGCAGGGCTTCGAAAGTACCTTTTCCCCATTTTTCCTCGAACTTCTTGGGCACGGTATCCAGAACGGGTTTGCGCCACAGTTCAACATCGGGTTCGATGACCGTCATACCCTCTGTTTTCAAAGTATTTACCAGGGAAGCTTCCTGACTCAGCAGCTCTTTGTCTTGCCAGGCAACGGCAGTCACAATAGCCGAGTTCAGGATGTTACGGTCAGCCGGACTGAGCGACTTCAGGAAGGCCTCATTGGCAACGATAAGGCGCGGCGTAATGATGTGGGCAGTAAGTACCAGAAATTTTTGCACCTCATATAACTTGGCACTCTGAATCGTAGGCAGCGGATTTTCCTGGCCATCCACTACGCCCTGACTGAGCGCAAGATAGAGTTCGCCGAAGGCGATAGGTGTTGCGCGGCCCCCCCAGGCTTCAGCCATGGCACGGAATACATCCACCGGCGGAACGCGTACCTTGAAACCTGCCATGTCGGCAGGTGTGCGAACAGCCTTGCTGCCGGTCGTCAAATGACGCTTCCCGTAATAGGTGGCGCTGAGCATACGCATGCCGCGCTTGGCCACCAGATCCTCGTTGAGTTTGGCAAAGAATGGGGTGCCGGTAAGCTTGGACATGTGGGCGGCGTCGCGCCAGAGGTAGGGGGCCTCAATGACAGACAGTTGAGGCAGGAAAGCAGACAAGGCGCCAGCGCCTTCTGTCGTCATTTGCAGCGCACCGGACGAAACCATCTCGACCATCTCTTTGTTCGTCCCCAATTGGCTGTTGGGGAATACTTGAATATCAATCCGGCCGTTGGTTTTTTCTTTGACCTCCTTGGCAATCCGTTCCGCCATCATCACCTGAGGATGATTTGCGGCCTGGGATTCACCCCATCGTACGGTGGTCGTTTGTGCCCACAGAAGGGTCGGCGCTAAAAGTACCGCGCCAAGTACAGTAGCACGAGCAATAAATTCTCTCCTTCGAATGCTGTTCATGGCATTTGCCTTTCCGGTTATGAAAAAGATGGTTTTGCTGTCACAATTTCACCGTGAAACGAACCGTTCCACTGCCAGTCCGACTCGGGTATTTCAGATACTACTGAGTCAACTTAGAGACTGTCAATTACTATGCTAATTCGAATCAGCATCGCGAAGGTGGCATATCAAGTAAAAGCATGGCGCATGGTTTTAGTGCACTTAAAACGGGGCTGTTTGCGGTATGTCACTCCGCCAATGCAAGCGGGCCGGAAGCGAAACGGATAATGGCTTCTTCTTGTTGATCAACCCTATCAGGTTGGCCAGACTGGCAGCCGCCAGCGCATGGCTGTCCTGCTCAATGGAATCGATCCTTAACGGCAGGCAATCAAGCAGGCTGTGATCATCAAAAGTTATGATGCGTTTGGGCGCAATGTCGAAATGCCGGTTTTCACTTATGAAAGCAAGCGCCCCTTCCAGCAGAGTGATGGCACCAGTGAACAGCACTTGCGGATAACGTCCCAGATCACGGTAGCATTCCTTCATCAGTTCATAACCACTGATCCGCCGGTAGTCCCGAGCGAAAATCCAGGCAGGCTTTTCCATCAAACCGGCTTGGTTGAGCGCAGCGCGAAAGCCCTTAAGACGATCAATACTGGGCGAAAGGTGCGATTGCCCGCCGAAGTAATACGCTTCGTCGACATCGCCCTTAAGTGCATCCAACACCATTTCGGTCACTGCCGATTCAGCATCGGTAATCACGAAAGGCAGGGACGGATCATCCGAGCGCCGATCAACCAGAAACAGCGGCACACGGGAACTCCATTTGACATAGACCCTGGAGTCAGGCGAACACGGCACGATGATCAGGCCATCCACCTGACGCGCAATCAGATGCTCGATACCTGCCGCTTCTTGAGCCGGATCGTCATTGCTACTCACCACCAGCAACTGGTAGCCGGACTGGTGGCAGATCGGTTCCATGGCCTGCGCCAGGCTGGCGTGTGCAAAGTTGGTCAGCTCCGGAATCACCAGACCGAGCGTGTTACTACATCCCGAACGCAGTGCACGCGCAGAATGTGACGGCTGAAAATGGTGCTCGCGTGCCGTGGCCAGGACGCGCTTCTGCGTGGCTGTCGAAATACGGAATTGTTCAGCACGGCCATTAAGCACCATGCTCGCCGTCGTACGCGACACACCCGACAGGCGGGCAATGTCATCGATGGTCAGGCGTATGAACTTGTCCATGACAATTTATTGCGTCACGTAACCCATCGACTGCGGCAGCCACAGTACGGTTTGCGGAAATAGCGTCAAGAGAAGCAAGGAACAAAGCAACAAAAACATGAAGGGCAGGCTTTCCCTGATCATGCCTTTAAGTGATGTACCGGTCAGTGCGTTGATGACAAACAACAACATGCCAAAGGGCGGCGTAACCATACCGATCATCATGTTGACCACCACCACAACGCCGAAGTGAACGAGATCCACACCCATCGCCTTGGCGGCAGGAATCAGCAAAGGCACCAGTACCAATAACATGGTCGAGGTGTCCAATAGACAGCCAAGCACCAGGAAAATCAGGTTGATCAGCAACATAAATTCCGTCTTGGTGAACTCATGCAGCGTAAACCATTGCGCGACCAATGCCGGAATCTGCTCGGCAGCTATTGCGTAGTTCATGATGAACGCGCTGGCCACGATCAACGTGACCGAAGCACTCTGCCGTAGCGATTCCTGCAAAACACCCCACAACCGCTTCCACGAAAGGCTGCGGTAGTAAAGTGTCAACAGAATGGCATGCATGGCCGCAACGGCCGCCGCTTCCGTCGGCGTAAACACCCCGGAATAAATCCCGCCAAGCAGCACAATCGGCAGCGTCATCGGCAGGAAGCCTTCTAACACCACTTTGGGCAAATCTTTGAGCGCCGTGCGTTCTTCACGAGGAAAATTATGAATGCGGCCAAGGATGTAGATTCCAATCATCAAGGCCAGGGCCATGATAAAACCGGGCATCACGCCAGCCAGAAATAGCGCACCAACCGAGGTCCCCGACACCAGCGCATAAATCACCATGGGTATCGAGGGTGGAATAATCGGACCGATCGTGGATGAGCACGCTGTCAACGCACCGGCAAACTCAGGCGTAAATCTTTTTTTATCGGTCATCATGCGAATCGAAACTAGGCCGGGGCCCGCAGCGTCGGCAATGGCACTACCGCTCATGCCGGAAAAGATCACACTGACAATTACGTTGACGTACGCCAGACCGCCACGAAAATGCCCGACCAGGGCAATGGCCATGGAAAAAAGGCGCTCACTGATAGCACCGGCATTCATGATGCTGGCGGCCAGAATAAAAAGGGGTACCGCCAGCAAGACGTAACTGTTATAGAGACCATTCAGGACTTGTTCGGCCATCAGGCCGACATCCTGCCCCTTGGCGATCAGGTAGGCGACACCACCGGCTAGCATACCGAAGGAAATCGGCGCACGCAGCAACATGGTTCCGGCCATGACGCAAAGCATTATGATCAGCGCGTTACTCATTCAACAGACTCCGCATTATGTAAATCATGGGGAATGGCGCCCACTTCAGCTTTCCAGTTTTTCCCCAGAAGAACACCCAGCTTGCGGAAGTAAGCCAGACTAATGGCCAAAAGAAACAAAATAAACGGGGCAAATACCAGTCCGAAAGGGACATCGAGAACCGGCGTGTTTTCTCGCATCATGAACCGTACATAACTGTATGACTCGGGCACGGCGTATAGAAACAGACCGCCTATCAGCAAGGAATAGGCGATGGAAAATGCGCGCTTGCCCTGTGGAGGAAGATGTTCGTACAGGAGGTCCAGCATGACATGGTCTTTTTCCTTGAGCAGGAAAGCGCCTGCCCAGAACATGCTAAAAACATACAGGATCACGATCAATTCATCACTCCAGGTTAGCGGCTTGTTAAACACAAAACGCATGACGACCTGATAGATAAAAGTCAAAAATAAAATTCCGTAGCTGGCTGTACCGATAAAATCAGCAACTTTTTTTAACTGCTTGAACATAGCGTCCCCACTCAATCTCCCACCGCTTCAGGCAACCTTTTCGCCAAAAAAAAAGCGGAACGACTTCAAAGAAGTGCGTTCCGCAAAAGGAGAATTACTTCACGTCATTAATGCGTTGCAGCAACCCTTTTGGCCAAGTGGTCGCCATTTCGGAGTTCTGATATTTCTCTTGAACTGTTTTACGGAATTCGGCCACATTCGGCGTCACAATCTTCATGCCCTGTGATTTGAATGCTTGAACAATTTCCGATTCATCCTTGATGCGGTTTTCATTGTTGTAAATGGCTGCGGCCATGGCAGCCGCTTTGACCTTTTGCTGTTGAGCCGGTGTCAGCGCGTTGTAGAACTTGCTTGAGATCGAAAGGAAAATCGCATCAACCAGGTGGCTGGTCAGAACAACGGTCTTGCTGACCTCATAGAATTTCGCTGCACGCGCGCTTGGAAGCGGGTTGTCCTGACCATCGATAGTACCGGTTTTGAGCGCAAGATAGACTTCGCCAAAGGCCAGCGGCGTCGGAGTCGCACCGAGGGCTTCACCGAGGAACAACCATTCCTTACTGGCCGGCATACGCAGTTTTACGCCTTTCAGGTCAGCCGGAACTTTGACATCCTTGTCTTCGCGCAACATCACCTGACGGGTGCCCAAATAAGCGGTTGCCAGCGGTACAACGTCCAGCTTCTGGACCACGGGTTTGAAGACTTCTTCGCCGATCGGGCCGTTAAAAACCTTCTGCTGATGGTCCGGGTCACGAATGATATAACCCGCGGTGAAAATCGAGAATTCCGGAACGATTTTTGAAATGTCTTGAGCCGAGATGGCAGACATTTCCAGATTACCGCGCGCCATGGCAGCCGGCTCCGTGCCTTGCTTGAACAGAGCCGCATTTAGGTGAATCTGAACATCGAATTCACCCGGTGCCGATTTTTCCAGATTGTCCTTAAACACGGTCCACATTTTGGCGTGCCAGTCGTCCGGAACTGCGGGAGTTGAAATACGAATAATCTGTTTGGTCTGTGCCACGGCCTGCGGTGCAGAAAAACCCAGACCGAGCGCGACGATCAGAGCAAATGTGCTGAAGCCGGCGCGGCGTAATGCATTTTGCAGTGTTGTATGCCTCATGATTGACCCTTTTCTTCAGTTGCGTTGCTATAGATAGAGACCTTGTTTCGCCTCTCCGAAAACACGTCCGGCACCTGCGTACCGGCACTCCCCTTGCAAGCGTTACCCTGCATTTATCGTATTGCGGGGCAAAACCCGCTACTTTTCTTCTTGTTCCTGTCCTAGTTTTGCTACGGATTTCGCCTTATTCATACCCTGACTTGTGATTCGAGCCCCATGGGGGCGAAACGTCTATCCATCCGTGACGAGAATAAATATTTTATTTAAATTTATTTGCTACCTCGAATTAGCACTCTAGGTAAAACAAATATTAATTGCAAGGATTTTTTCATAAATACGATGTCCCGCCTTCAATTTCGAATTATCACGTTCTGTATTATTCAACACACTCCGCGCTCATGCTCTCCATAAAAGCCAACAGTTGCGGGTGCGTCGGCATACCGCCCTGAGCACCTGACTGCGTAACGGACAGAGCGCTCGCCGCGCAGGCGAGACGTATCAGGTTAGGCATAGCCTGCCCCCAGAAAGCTGCCAGGGCTCCGTTAAAGGCATCTCCCGCACCTGTTGTATCAATGGCTTCAACTGGAAACGCCTGTTGATGATGCAAACTCCCTTTGGAATTAGCAAACCACGCCCCTTCTGCACCTTTTGTCATCACAACACGTTGTGGATAACTGATGAGCAGCTCTTGCCAACTCTCCTCCTTGCCTGAAAAAACCAGTCCAAGTTCGTGCTCATTGGGGGTAAGCAGCGAAACGCGATCAAGCAAATTCCTTGGCAAAGGCATGGCCGGCGCCGGGTTGAGCAAGAACGGCTTGCCGTAGCGTGTGGCCAGTTCAGCGGCGGCTTCAACTGTCGCCAAGGGTATTTCAAGTTGACAGAGAACGACATCGGCAGCGATAAAAGCGGCCTCAGCACCAAACACATCGCCGGGAGTCAGTTCATGGTTAGCACCAGGGACAACGACGATCGAATTTTCGGACTTGCTGACCGTTATGGCGGCCACTCCGGTCGTTGAGTGCTCGGCAATACGAATATATTGAGTGTCGACGCCTTCGGTTTTCAATTGACCAATCAAATCATGACCGAAGGAATCATTGCCGACGCATCCGATCATGGCCACAGATGCGCCCAGACGTCGGGCAGCGACGGCTTGATTAGCCCCCTTGCCACCAGGAAAGGTGCTGAAATTCAGACCCAGAAGGGTTTCACCCGGCACAGGGAACTGGCTGGTTTCCACCACAAGATCCATATTGATGCTGCCAATTACCAGAACATTGTTCATGCCGAACCTTGGAAAATCGACCATCAAATCAGACAACTAAAACGTGCTTAGCAGGAGGCAATCTATACCTGTCAACATAAGCATGTCCACTCATTTCGTCCGCACAAAACTTTCCCCGGACGGCTTGAGCTGTCGCGATTTAGCTGCTAGCCTCCATAGATTCGAGCTGCGGGCTGAACCAGCTGCGCTCCTGTTTCCACAGACTTATCAGGTGACATGCCATGAGCGCCAAGAAAATCGAAGGAATTGTACCGGTCATGCTGACCCCGTTCACCGAGGCCGGAGAGATTGACTATGCGGGGCTGGAACGACTGATCGAGTGGTATCTCGACAAAGGCGCCGATGCTCTGTTCGCGGTCTGCCAATCCAGCGAGATGATGTTTCTGTCCATGGCCGAACGCGAGGCACTGGCTAAATTCGTTGTACGTCAGGTTGCAGGGCGGGTACCGGTGGTTGTCTCCGGCCACACCAGTGACGATCCGCACGGGCAACTCGAGGAATTGACGGTCGCCGCCAATTCGGGGGCAGATGGCGTAGTATTGGTGACCAACCATCTTGACCCGAAGAATCGCGGGACGAAAACTTTCCAGGGCAATCTGAATTGGTTACTGGAGCGCTTGCCCAAAGACATCCCGCTCGGCTTGTACGAATGTCCGGCACCTTACCGTCGCCTGCTGAGCGACGAGGAAATCCGCATTTGCCTTGATACCGGGCGCTTTGTGTTGCTGAAAGACGTATCCTGCGATCTCACGATTGTGAAGCGCCGCGTGGCCCTCACGGCCGGAACACCGTTGGCGATCCTCAACGCCAATGCGGCGATTGCCTTCGACGCGATGAAAGCCGGATCGCGCGGGTTCAACGGTGTGTCAACCAACGTTCACCCGGATCTTTACAAATGGCTGTACACCTCGGGCACAAAGCATCCTGAACTGGCCGAAGAAGTTGCAACATTCCTCGTGCTGGCTGCACTTTCGGAAGCTTTTGGCTATCCCGTGCTGGCCAAGGTGTATCACCAGCGTATTGGCACCTTCACTTCAATCAAAAGCCGTGCGATCACCTTTGACGTACGTGAGCGCTTCTGGGCAATGGATGCGATTCTGGATAAGGTCGTGACGGGCACCGAAGCCATGCGGGCGAAAATTACGGTGCTTTAGAATTACAGATTTCTGCAGATCAAATGACTTGAAATGACATCACGCGCGATGCCCTCTTTGCGTTCGCCTATCGGCTCGATCAGGCGCTCAAAGATTCTTTCTGCCAGCGCGGCTTCGTTCTGCTTGATGGATAACACACGATTTGGCAGCAAATCCAGCATCGTGTGATCGTCAAAGGTACCAATCACAATATCTTTGTCGATACGGCCAATTTGGGAGTTAATCTGTTGTAGCGCACCTTCAAGAAGCAGCAGTGACGAGCACATAAAAGCCCGCGGCGGGTGTTGTAGTGTCTCGACAAGCCCTTGCATCAACTTCCGGCCGGCTTCCGCACTATCTTCGGCTTCAAGCCGTATAAGGCTGTCGCACTCACGAATACCCTGCTCGTTACAAGCGGCCGAAAAGCCACGGATACGATCCTGAATGCTCGGTGATTCGGCATGCCCGCACAAAAAATAGCATGACGCATCGGAAACCATCAGCATTTTCCGCGTCATCTCAAGCCCACCCTGAAAGTTATCGCTGACAACCGTCGGGTAAGGCGAAGAACCGTAGTCACGGTCAAACATAACGACGGACGCGCCGGCCTTATTTGACAGCAACTGGGGAAGTTTGGCGGCCTGACAAGGGGCGATCACCAAGCCATCGACTCCGCGCGCCAACAAATTGATGATTGCCCGATTTTCAAGCTCTGGATTTTCGTGTGAGGCAACGGTCAGCAGTAACAAATCGCGCTGGCGGCAAAGGCTCTCCAGCGCCCCCATCAGGCGGGCAAAAAAAGCATTGGACAGATCGGGAACGACAAAGCCGATGGTATCGCTACGATTCAGTTTCAGGCTACGAGCCGCATAATTCATCGAATAGCCGTGAACCGCAATATAGTCTTCAATCTGTTTTTTGGTTTTGGCACTGATGCGGTATTTTTCTGCCTGTCCGTTGATCACAAGGCGGACAGTCGTAATGGAAAACCCGGTTTCTCTGGATATTTGCACTGCGGTTTTAGACATATTCGATTCCCGTTGCCCCTTCTGACATGGCAGGGTTAGTAGCCTTGATTATGACAGGATTTCTGGCGCCGTACGGGTGCGTCAGTCACACGGTCACAAGGCGCGCTTTACCTGCAACCCGCTATAGCGGGGAGGATACGGCAGCATAGATATCCCCGTCACCCCAACCATTTTGGCCTCGCACGGCGTCTATTCGCGGCCTTCTTCACGACTTATAATGCGATTTTCCAACGCCACCTCGACACCGACGACTCACATGCTGATCTGGTTTGTTGCCCTCTATCTCGCCATCTCGATTGGCATTGGTCTTTTTGTCGCCACACGCGTCAAGAACTCCAGAGATTTTGCCGTCGCCGGACGCCGTCTACCCTTACCCATTGTCATGGCCACCGTTTTTGCTACATGGTTCGGCGCCGAGGCCGTCTTTGGCGTTTCCGCCACCTTCGTCAAGGAGGGTTTACGTGGCGTCGTTGCCGACCCCTTCGGCGCCAGTCTGTGCTTGATCATTGCCGGTGTATTCTTCGGCACCAAGCTGTACAAGATGAACATCCTGACGCTCGGCGACTTTTTCCGTATCCGCTACAGCCGTAGTATCGAGGTGTTGACCACTCTCTGCGTCGTCGCCTCCTACCTCGGCTGGGTTTCCGCGCAGGTCAAGGCGCTCGGCCTCGTTTTCAACGTCGTCTCCAATGGCTCCATTTCACAACCCGACGGTATTGTGCTCGGCGCGCTGATCGTACTCACCTACACCACTTTTGGCGGCATGCTCTCTGTCGCCATACTCGACTTCGTGCAGATGATCATGATCATGGCCGGCCTTGCTTTCATTGCCAGTATTTTCTCCGACCTCTCGGGCGGCGCGAATGTCGTCATCGAGCATGCCTCGGCGGCCGGAAAACTGGACTTCTTCCCTGAAGCCAATGCCATGGACTGGCTGGCTTTTATCGGCGCAGGGCTGACCATGATGCTCGGCTCGGTACCGCAACAAGACGTATTTCAGCGCGTCACCTCGGCTAAGAGCGTAAAGATTGCCATCTGGGGCTCAATTCTCGGCGCGACACTTTATTTTTGCTTTGCCTTCCTGCCAATGTTCATTGCCTATTCGGCAAGCCTCTTCGACCCGCAGGAATATGCAACTTTGCTCGAAACCGACACCCAAATGGTACTGCCGATGCTGATTCTCAAGCACACCCCGATTCTGGCGCAGGCCATTTTTTATGGCGCCGTACTCTCGGCCATCATGAGCACCGCGTCGGCAACGTTGCTTGCTCCGTCGGTTGCCTTTTCCGAAAATATCGTGCGCGCTTACTTTCCTACGCTGAGCGACCGCGCCTTTTTACGCATGATGCGCATCACCATGGTCTGTTTCGGCGTCATTGTGCTGATCTTTGCCCTAAACACCGATGCGACAATTTTCATGATGGTTGAGAACGCCTACAAGATCACACTGGTTGGCGCCTTTGTCCCACTTTTCTTCGGCGCGTACTGGAAGCGTGCCACCACGCAAGGGGCTCTATTTTCAATCCTCTGCGGCATTACTGGCTGGCTGTCCATAGAATGGTCATTTGGCGAGGGAAGCCCGATACCGCCGCAACTTATCGGCTTTGTCATTAGCATCCTAGCGATGGTTATCGGATCGCTGCTGCCGCAGTGGTTTGGCCAGAACTCCACCAACGACGTGGACACACACAACCGGCAACATCATCACGCCGCTGCGCAAACGCACCACACAACACCACTACACCACCACACCAAACCCTAACGACAAATTCGCGGCACTCGCTGCTGCGCAGTGACTTGTCACCTCCGCCAGTACAATACGGGCTGTCATGAAACCACTTGCCGAATCGACGCACAACAGCCGGACCATACCGACCACCCGGCTACCGCGCTATCTGGCGCTGGCCTACACGGCACTGATCGTCTACGCCAGTCTGCACCCCTTCTCGGGTTGGCGGGACACAGGGCTGCCAGTACTGACCTTTCTCGACGCCGCGTGGCCACGTTACTGGACAGTCTTCGATCTGCTTATCAATACGCTGGCCTATCTTCCTCTCGGTTTTTTGCTCACCCTGACCCTGCGCCGGCCACCCTCGCGCTGGACAGCGGCTTTAGCCGCGCTCATCCTCGGTTCGCTGCTCAGTCTCGCACTGGAATGCACTCAAACCTGGTTACCCTCACGCGTAGCCTCCAATCTTGATCTGGGGTGCAACACCCTTGGCAGCGGCCTTGGCGCCCTGCTGGCGCTGTGGCAGGGCGAACGTCTGACTGTCCGAATTGCCGGTTTACAGCGCTACCTGCTGGCGCCCACGCCGCATATCGAGGCGGGGCTCGTCATGCTGGGTCTATGGCTAATGACGCAACTCTCGCCTGAAATATTGCTCTTCGGTGCCGGAGATCTGCGCCGCCTGCTTGAGCTGACACCCGCCGTCCCATATGCAGCCCATTCATTTTTCATGATCGAAACGTGCATTACGATCTGCAACATGATTGCGGTCGGCCTGATGGCGCGTACGCTCATGTCCGGTCAGGGATCGCCCTATTTCGTGCTGATTGCATTCTTTTTTCTGGCGCTGATCATACGCACGCTGGCCGCTGCCATCCTTATTGCACCCGCTGAGGCGCTGGCCTGGCTAACGCCGGGTGCCAATCTGGGTTTGCTGATTGGCGGCGCGCTTCTTTCGCTCATGCTTCTGTTGCCCGCCTCATTGCGCCTGGCGTTGGCCGGACTGGCGCTGATGGCCGGCACAGTTCTGGTCAATCTCACCCCACCTAACCCGTATTCGGCCGCCGCACTGGCCACCTGGCGACAGGGAAACTTTCTTAATTTCAACGGTCTGACGCGGCTGATAGCCAGTGTCTGGCCGTTCCTTGCTCTGCCGTACCTGACGGTACTCGGACGACGGCTCTAAGCAACGATTGAATCAAGCCCGGAATCAGCGGTCACAGCTAACACAAACAGCAATAAGGCGTTCATCGGCATGAGTTATTTTAAGCATCACGTTTTTTTCTGCTGCAATCAGCGCCCCGACGGCGAGAGTTGCTGCAACAGCCTTGGCGCCACGGAAGCTCAAACCTACGCCAAGGATCGCATCGGCCAACTTAAACTCAAAGGCAAGGGAAAAATCCGTATCAACAAAGCCGGCTGCATGGATCGTTGTGACGAGGGTCCGGTCATCGTGGTTTACCCCGAAGAAGTCTGGTACCAGTACGTGGACAAAGAAGATATCGAGGAAATCATTCAGGAGCATCTGATTGGCGGGCGTGTCGTTAAACGCCTGGAAATTTGAAATGAAGCTCGTCGAAGAAATTCTGCATATTGACGGGCCGGCGGGTGTCATTGAATTGATCGTCGAAAACCCCGGTGCAGAGCGGGGTATCGCACTCATTTGCCATCCGCACCCCTTGTTTGGCGGGGCCAACACCAATAAAGTAACGCAAACCCTGGCACGCACTTTTGCGGGCCTGAACTACGTTGCGCTGCGCCCCAACTTTCGTGGCGTTGGCAGCAGCCAGGGTAGGCATGCCGATGGCACCGGCGAAACCGAAGACATGCTCGCCATCATCGCCGAGGCCAAACGCCGTTTTGGCGACCTGCCCGTCGCGCTAGCCGGATTCTCATTTGGCGCTTATGTACAGACATGCGTGGCCGAGGAGCTGGCCAGAGCCAATCACCCGGCACAACGCCTGGTATTGGTAGGCACGGCGGCCGGTCATGTTGAAGGTGCGCGGCAATACGCCGCCAAGGCCGTCGCCAACGACACCATCGTAATTCACGGTGCGGCCGACACAACCGTCCCGCTGGCCAATGTGCTGGCTTGGGCCGAACCACTTGACCTGCCGGTTATCGTCGTACCGGGTGCCGACCATTTCTTTCACCGGCGGCTGCATACCATCCGCGATATCGTTACACGCGCATGGCGACACTAAATGCAGACGGCGCTCTCGTCGTCTCGGGTTTGCGAAAGTCCTACGGTGGCAACGAAGTTGTCGCCGGAATCACTTTTGCCGTACCGGCCGGCACCTGCTTTGGTCTGCTCGGCCCCAACGGCGCCGGAAAAACCACCACGCTCCGCTGCTGCCTTGGCCTGACAACACCTGATTCCGGCGAGATCCGACTCGGCGGATTTTCCGTGCCTCAAGAAGCGGATATGGCTCGCCATCGTGTTGGTGTGGTACCGCAATTTGACAACCTCGACCCGGACTTTACCGTCAGTGAAAACCTCCTCGTCTTTGGTCGCTACTTTGGTTTGGCGCAAAGCGCTATCCGCGCAAAAATCCCCGCGCTACTTGAATTCGCCGGACTGCAAGGCAAGGAAACCGCCCGCATTCAAACCCTCTCCGGCGGCATGAAGCGGCGGCTGACCTTGGCCCGCGCTCTGGTTAACGATCCCGACATTGTGTTTCTCGACGAACCGACGACCGGCCTTGATCCGCAAGCGCGCCACTTGATCTGGGATCGGCTGAAAAAACTCACGGCGCGCGGTAAAACCTTGATTCTCACCACGCATTTTATGGATGAGGCTGAACGCCTATGCAACCGACTGGCCGTCCTCGACCATGGCCGGCTGATCACGGAGGGCGAACCGCGCGCCCTGATTACCCAACACATTGAACCACAGGTAGTTGAAGTGTTTGGCGAAGACGCCGGCACCTGGGCACGTAGCCGTAGCTCACTCGGCGAACGCCTAGAAGTCGCTGGTGACACGGCGTTCTTTTACTGCCACGACAGCGCCCCACTGCTGGCTGCGCTGGTCGACGCACCCGCATTGCGCTATCTGCATCGCGCCGCCAGTCTTGAAGATGTATTTATCAAGCTCACTGGCCGTGAACTGAGGGATTGAGCATGAGCACATCCAAACTCTTTTCACTCCCTCGTCCCAGCTTGCGCTGGTTACCGGTGTGGCACCGCAATTTTCTCGTTTGGCGCAAGCTGGCCATTCCGTCCATCCTCGGTAATCTTGCTGACCCGTTGATCTACATGCTTGGTCTTGGTTACGGCCTCGGGCGCATGCTGCCCGAAGTCGGCGGCGTCAGCTATGTAAGTTTTCTGGCGGCCGGCACGGTGGTCGCCAGCACCATGAATGCCGCCACCTTTGAAGCCCTTTACTCTGGCTTCTCGCGTATGCACGTGCAGAAAACCTGGGACGCCATTCTCAACACACCCCTCACGCTCGACCATGTTTTAACCGGAGAACTCATATGGACGGCCAGCAAAAGCCTGCTCTCCGGACTGGCCATTCTGCTGGTCATCGCCGCGCTCGGCCTCACGCACTCCTGGCTCGCACTCTGGGTCATTCCAGTGATTTTTCTCACGGGCCTGTGCTTTGCCGCCATGGGCCTGATCATCTGCGCGCTGGCCCCGTCCTACGATTTCTTCATGTACTACTTCACGCTGTTCATCACGCCAACGCTACTCGTTTCGGGCGTTTTCTTTCCAACCGACCAACTTCCCTCCTTCATTCACACCGTCGCCAATATATTGCCGCTGGCGCACGCCGTACAACTTGCACGCCCCTTACTGCTTGGGGAAATCCCAAGCAACGCGCTCGGCCATGTCGCTGTTTTGTTCGGCATCGCCAGCGTCGCGTTTTACATTGCCACGGTTTTAACGCGGCGACGCTTACTGAAATAAAACCATGAACTGGCTACTCCAATTCTGTGCCGCACGTGCAGCCTTCGCCACCATGTTCACAGCCTATTCAGCGGTGTTGCCGCTGGTTAAACAGGACTGGGCGATGAGTGCCGAACAGGCGGGATTAATTCAGTCCGCCTACCACATCGGCTTTCTCACCTCGTTGTTTGCCGTCGGCTTTTTCACTGACCACTTTGGCGCACGCCGCACCTATCTGGTGAGTAGCGTTGCTGCCGCTGCTAGTGCTGTGCTATTTGCTTTTGCAGCGAATGACTTTACTTCCGGCCTTCTGCTCTACGGGCTCTGTGGCCTGTGTTCTGGAGGCTCCTACACCCCGGGGCTGGCGCTCATCGCTCAGCAACAGGCCGGCAAACAGCAAGGCCGTGCCATGGGCTTCTATCTCGCCGCCGCCTCAATGGGTTACGCCATCGGCTTGTTTGTCGCCAGTGCCATGATTCCGCTTGGCGGCTGGCATGGATCATTCATCGTAACCGCACTCGGCCCCCTGCTGGGCCTTGTGCTCGGCTTCATGTCGCTGCGCAACATCCCGAATATCCTGCATAACACCACCAACCGCCACGGCACCTTGCTACGGCTGCGTAGCATTCTTGCCAACCGCGCAGCGATGCGCTCAATCTGGGGCTACACCTTTCACGCTTGGGAACTGCTTGGAATGTGGGCCTGGCTACCGGCCTTTCTCACCGCCGCCTTGCTCGTCACCGGCAATAGCGGCCTTCAGGCTGCAAGCTTCGGTGCCACGCTTACGGCCATCACTTATTTGGTCGCCGCAGGTGGCAGCGTACTCGGCGGCAGCCTCTCCGACCGCTGGGGTCGCACCCGTATAACACTTGTGTTGAGCATCATTAGCCTGCTCTGTTCATTTGTCTTTGGCTGGCTGATCGGCCTTTCCCTATGGCTGATCCTTGCTATGGCCACACTGTACAACTTTAGCGCTGTAGCCGACTCCTCGATCCACTCAACCACATTGACCGAACTGGTTGAACCTTCCTGCCTCGGAGCGGCCTATTCTTTACGTTCTGCGCTGGGCTTTGGCGCCGGTGCCGTTGCCCCCTGGGTCTTTGGAGTAGCGCTCGATACCGGTCGTAGTTCGCAATTTTCATCCGAAGCCATGGTCTGGGGGCTGGCGTGGGCTACACTCGGCATCGGTGGCCTGCTTGGCCCATGGATGACTTGGCGCTTGCGCCAGATGCCAGAAGCACAACGACTGGCGGGCGGAAAAAAATAGGAGGTAACATGGCAACACGAATACTCGCGTTCTCAGGTAGTAGCCGTTCAGGTTCATTCAACGTTCAACTGCTTTCGGCGGCTGTTGGCTTAGCACGCGCGAAAGACGCCGAAGTTACGGTGCTTGATTTGCGTGAGCTGGCACTACCGCTCTACGACGGGGATTTGGAAGCGGCAAACGGACTGCCGGATGGTGCAGTTCGTTTCAAACAAGCGATTCGGGAACACGATGCGTTGCTCATCGCCTCGCCCGAATACAACGGCTTTTTCACCCCACTACTCAAAAACGCCATCGACTGGGCAACCCGCCCCCATACGAGCGATGGCCAACGCGGCGCCAATCCTTTCCCAGGTAAAGCAGCCGCACTGCTCGCGGCATCGCCCGGTGCACTGGGAGGCATTCGTGCCCTTCCCGCCGTGCGGATTCTTCTTTCCGGAATTGGCGTGCTAGTTGCACCAACCCAAATGTCCTTGCCGCTGGCAAGCAAAGCGTTTGATGATCAAGGTCAATTACTCGATGCCAGCCATCAAGTGATTCTTGAAAGCATGGTTGCAGAACTCTTCAAAATTGCCCACCCAGCTTGACTGACCCTACTCCTATCAGGGACAATTCCATTTCCTTTCGGTTCGATGAAACGGAACACGGTGCAATTCCGTGGCGGGCCCGCCGCTGTATCCGGGGACGAACGCTGCACGGTTGATGACTATTGGTCATTGCCAGCCACTGACGGGGATCACCTCATCGGGAAGGCGCAGCGTTTCGGCTGATCCGGTAGCCAGAAGACGTGTTGAACCGATTCGGAGCTTTGGCAAAGGCTCTGGCTGATGGCATGCACACGCGTGCTATCAGCCAGAGCCTTTTTGTTTTTTATATTCCCGAGGAGTGGAACATGACCCAAACCGTACAAACGCAAACCCCGCAAGCCGCCGCCACAAACGCCGCCAAGCCGCCAGCCCCGACCATCGCTGTGCGCAAAAGCTGCAATCCCGAGGGGATTGGCCTGTCGCACTATGTGCTGATGGACAAAAAAGCCGCTAAATAAAGTTCGCGGGGCGCAACGCCCTGCCTTCTACTAATTCACCGCTCAGGCTGCATGCTGCTCGTCCGACGAGAGCGTGCCTGCGGCGGTTGACTGGAAAACGCACTCATGACCCAAACCACCCTTGAGCTGCCCTGCGGCCCACTCATTCCCGTTGAAATCGGCCACGCGACTTATGCCGCAGTTACTGACCCCCAATCGGCCTTCTGGGCGCTGGTCGACAAGACCCGAATTGCCGAATCCGTTTCATCCGGTCCGCTGTTCGATAGCTACCGTACCAAAGCCGACGAGTTCGCCCGCGAATTGCACGCCCTGCGTTTTGAACTCACGCCCTCCGGCGTGTACCTTAATCCCACCGAGCGCTGCAACCTCAACTGCACCTACTGCTATCTGCCGGGCAAGCAGCGCAGCGAAGGGCAGCACATGCCCGCCGAGAAGCTCGCCGCCGCGCTGCACAAACTGCGCGACTACTTCCGTTCGGTCATGCCCGAAGGCCGCAAGCCGCGCGCCATCTTTCACGGTGCCGAGCCGCTGATGAACAAGGAGGCGGTTTTCAAAACTATCGACGCATTCGGTAACGACTTTGCCTTCGGGCTGCAAACCAACGGCACGTTGCTTGACGATGCGGCTGTCGACTTTCTGACTTCGCGTAATGTCAGCATCGGCCTCTCGCTCGACGGCCCGGTGGCTGGCATTACCGACGCCACACGTCAGACCTGGGGCGGCAAGAGCGTTCACGACAAGGTACTGGTCGCCATGGAAAAACTGCGTGGCTACGGCTCGTGGAGCGTGATCACCACCTGCACCACCGAGAATCTGCCCTACCTCACGCAGATGGTCGATCTCTTCCACGCGCACGAAGTACCGACCTGCATGCTCAACACCCTGCGTTGCACGCTGCCCGGCGCGCGCGGCGTCAAACCTGACGATGGCGACATGGCCCAAGCCTTCTTCGCCGCCATGGATCGCACGCATGAACTGTATCGGCAGACCGGGCGCAAACTGCTCGTCGCCAACTTCGCCAACATCCTGATTGGCATCCTTGCACCGACGGCACGCCGCTTGATGTGTGACATCTCGCCCTGCGGTGGCGGACGCGCTTTCTTTGCACTAGCCGCCGATGGCAGCCTCTATCCGTGCAGCGAGTTCATCGGCCTGCCACGCTTTAATGGGGGCAATCTGTTCGACCACGGTGGCGTTGACGCCGCACTCAAGTCCGACGCCTTCCGCATCGTCACCGCACGTGACGTCGATAAATTCGAGCCGTGCAACGACTGCGCCATCCGCCACTTCTGCGGATCGCCATGCCCAGCCGAAGCACACGAGATGAACGGCGGCATGAACCAGACCGGTGCTTTCTGCGAGTTCTACAAGGAACAGGTCAACTACGCCCTGCGTCTGATTGCCGACGGCAAAGCCAACGACTATCTGTGGGATGGCTGGGACGACGGCACGGACACGACCTTCCTCATGCAGTAGGATTTTTCAAGGTCGAGACCACAGCAGGCAGTATCCGAAGGCGTCTTTTCGAAACTGCCCTGCTGTTCAGACCAAGCAAAACATCTATGTTTTTATACCTTCGGGGAATCGGCTTCGCGTGCAACGGCTTCCCATGCGGCAAACTCCTTGCGCAGTTCATCAAATTTTGCCATAGCAAGATCGTAAGCTGCATTACCCAAAGGGAGATGATGCGGCGGGTTCGGCAACTCAGCCGCCTTTATGATGGCTTGCACTGCGCGAATCGGATCACCGGGTTGATTTCCCGACTGGATTCTTAATTGACGACGTTTCTCACCGGCCGTTTCAGCATAATCGGCAATTTCCTGCTTGCTTTCGTTGGCGGAGCGGCCAGCCCAATCCGTGCGGAAACCACTAGGTTCGACAACCATCACTTTGATCCCCAACGGCTCCACTTCCTGCCATAGCGCTTCCGACAATCCTTCAACCGCATATTTCGTCGCGTTGTAGTACCCAAGCGCAGGGAACGAGCGAAGGCCGGCGAGAGATGATACGTTAATGATTAAACCGCTACGCTGATTACGCATTCCGGGAAGGACTGCGTTGATCATGTGTCCAAGACCGAAAACATTGACCTCAAACATCCAGCGCACCTGGTCTTCTTCACTTTCTTCAACTGCCGCAATATAGCCGATGCCCGCGTTGTTTACGAGGACGTCGATACAACCGAACCTGGCCTCGGCGGCCTTGACAGCCAAGGCTATCTGGCTCTGATCTGTGACATCGAGTTGAATCACTAGGGCGTTATCATTACTTGCAAGATCACGCAAGGCATCAGGATTACGCGCGGTTATTACTGTTCGGTAGCCACCCTTTAGAAGTTGATTGGCAAGTTCACGACCGAAACCGGTCGAACAACCCGTAATAAACCAAACAGGTTTTTGGGCGGTCTCTGATTTGCTATTTATCGTCGTCATTGGTGTCATTTCCCATGTTGAATAGTATTTCTTTCTACACACGTACGTCTTGTGCATTTGTTACAATAAAACACATAAATCAACCCTATTAAATAAATTGTTTACATGTTTTTTGGATAAGCGCCGCCTGAAAATGGCGGCCAGTCCAATGTACTAACTGAGGCTTAAAACCATTGTGTAATAGTAGCGCCTGTGCGTATACTTGTATACATGCCGCGTTGCGACATTCCCGAATCAGGGGTTTCCGTAGGTTTTTTAATCGCTGTTTGTACTGTGGAGAAAATTATGATCAAAAAAATGAGGGTGATAGCCACAATGTTGTTTGCACTTAGCTCAACGTGCGCGTTCTCGGCCGTTGAACTCAAGTTCGCTCACTTCGCCTCGGATACGCACCCCTCTGGAATCGCGGCCATGGCTTTCAAAGCCAACGTTGAGAAAAGAACCAATGGCGAAGTAAAGATCATCCTGTTTGGCAACAACGCACTGGGTTCGCCACCTGAAGTTCTAGAACAGGTCATGATCGGTGCAGTTGACATGAGCATGCCGGGGCAGGATCAGTTGGCCAAGCATTTGCCATTCTATGACGTCATCAGCACCCAGTTCGCTTTCAAGGACTATGCCATGGCCGACAAGGTCATCGACGGTCCTTTCAAGGCTTGGGCCACTCCCGAGCTACTCAAGAAAAATCTGGTGCACCTGTCCGACTGGGAATGGGGCTTCCGTCAACTGACTAATTCCAAGAAACCGATTATTACCCCGGCCGACCTCAAGGGCATGAAGATCCGTACTCCACCGGCTTTTGCCTACCAGGCTTTTATTGAAGCCGCGGGTGGCAATGCCGTGACCATCGCCTTTCCCGAACTTGTGATGGCCATGAAAGCGGGTGTTGTTGACGGGCAAGAGAACCCGATCGGTACCATCTATGATCTGAAGCTCTATGAAACACAGAAGTACATGTCGATCCTGAACTACACCTACAGTTCGATGGTGCACGTTATCAACAAGAAGAGCTGGGACAAATTAACCTCGGCTCAACAGCAGATCATTGCTGAAGAGTCAATTGCTGCCGGCAAGGGCGCGCGCAAACTCCTGCGTGACAACGAAACGTTCCAACTCGAGGATCTCGCGAAGAACAAAGGCATGATCATCGCACGACCGAATCTGGGCCCTTGGAAAGCTGCGATGGGTCCGGCATGGGAAAAAATGAAAGTCCGCGTTGGCCCCGAGAACTTCAACAGGTTTATGGCGATGGTAGAAAAGGCCGGCAAGTAACTGTGGCCGTATTGAATTAGCGGGGCGTCCTCAAGATGTCCCGCTTTTTTTATCCGCGCGCCATCGATTCGCCCGGACTCAATTGCTCCAGAGGTATGTCATGTTAACCGCTTCCATATTTGCCGTGCTCCTTCTGATGCTGGTCATCGATGTACCCATCGCCATCTCCATCGGTCTAACGGCAGTCATATTTTTTATTGGACAGGGAGAAGCCAGCTTTCTGTCCATGCTGCCGCAACGCATGTATTCCGGCACGATCGGTTTTACCTTGCTGGCCATTCCATTTTTTATTCTGGCCGGCAATCTGATGAATGTTGGTGGGACCACACAACGGATTTTCCGCTTTGCGCGCGCGCTCGTCGGCCACATCGATGGGGGGCTCGGTCAAGTGAGTGTAGTTTCTTCAATGATTTTTTCCGGCATGTCCGGATCGGCTGTGGCTGATGCAGCAGGCCTTGGCCAGATTCAGCATCGCGCCATGGTCGATGCCGGTTACAAGCCGACGATTTCTGCAGCCATCGTAGCGGGCGCCTCCACCATTGGCCCGGTAATTCCTCCGTCAATCCCTTTCGTGCTCTACGGCGCGATTACTTCGGTCTCAGTCGCCCGCTTGTTCCTGGCTGGCGCTATACCGGGCCTCGTCATGGGCATTGCCATGATGACCGCTATCTGGATGATGGCAGGCGCACGTGGCCTGCCGAAAGATCCGCGCGCCAACTTCCACGAAATTTTAAGTTCTTTCAAGGCAGCATTCTGGCCCCTGCTTGCACCGGTCATTATCATCGGCGGCATCACAACGGGTTTCTT
This sequence comes from Burkholderiales bacterium, assembly GCA_038203745.1. Lineage (GTDB taxonomy): Bacteria > Pseudomonadota > Gammaproteobacteria > Burkholderiales > Rhodocyclaceae > Propionivibrio. The sequence continues at coordinate 29,999 of JBBRDR010000014.1, forward strand.
CACGCCGACGGAAGCTTCTGTCGTTGTCTCCCTGTATGCACTGATTCTTGGTTTTGCCTACAAGGATCTCAAGGTCAAGGATTTACCAGAAATTCTGCTTGCCTCACTAAAGCAGACCTGCGGTTTGATGTTCATCATGGCTGCTGCAAATTTCTTCGGCTGGTTTACGCTTTTTGAACGAATCCCCGACGCCCTGATTACCCAATTGACGACAATGGGAGCTACACCGATGGCTTTCATGTGGATTGTGATCACCATCATTCTGGTGCTGGGCATGTTCCTCGATGGTAACGCCATCTTCCTCATTACCCTGCCGATCTTCATGAAGATTTGTCCGCTGTATGGCGTGGACATGGTCAACTTTGGCGTGGTCATGACGCTCCTTATCATGATCGGGAACCTGTCACCACCGGTCGGCATGTGCCTTTTTGCCGTGGAAAGCTTCGCCAAGGTCGGCATTTGGAAACTAGCGGGCGAAAGCATGCCTTACATGATTGCCATTCTGGCCGTCACCATTCTGTGTGCTTTTGTACCGGAAATATCGCTCTGGTTGCCGAACTTGATGATGGGAACAGTATATTGAACCCGATGACACTGAAATTCCAAGGAATAACATTATGAAATCTGGCGTTTATAACATTCTTAACTGTATCGACAAAGTGTTGCTCAAGACTCTGGAATGGCTCTGCATTGCTCTTTTCGTAGCCATCACCTTTATCATGACACTTAATATTTTCGTGCGTTTCGTTCCGGTTATGTCGATGCACTGGTTCGACGAAATTCTTGAACTGCTCTACGGCGCATTGATTTTTTATGGATCGGCCGCGCTCTGGGTTGTTCATGGCCATTACAGCGTCGGCGACTGGATTTCAAAGCACATCAAAAGTGTTCGTGGCCGCATGGCCTATCGTTTTGTGGTGGAATTGATGTCGCTGGTCTTCATGGTCATTTTCTTCTGGTTTTCGGTGGATCTATTTCTGCAGACGGAAGAGCAAACCACGGCCTTCGCCATGTCGAAGAAGTGGCTCTACGCCTGCATGCCGATTACTTCAGCCATTATGGTTATCTACAGCATCAAAAATATGTATTTTGAATTGGTACAGATCGCGAATCCGTCATTGGCCGCTGCCGCCGATGTCGGCAAGAAAAATCTGAGCCACTGAAGCCCCTAAGACGTTTTCCCTTATCAGGTTGCCGTCAGTCCATAAAACAACAAGCCGCCCTTGGGCGGCTTGTTGTTTTATGACATCCTTAATCTGTTCATTTTGCGGCTCCGGGAAAACCTGTTTCCCGAGACACGTTCGAGCTTAGCGTTTGACGCGAGCGTTGCCCTGCCAGATGCTCCAGACTTGGTCTTCGTCAACCGGTTGAGCATAGTCGGTCACAAATGTAGTCGCCAACGCACCCGTGGCCCAGCCAAACTGTATCCACTTTTCAGCTTCCCAGCTCTTGAGAATGCCGTACAGCAAGCCGCCGACAAAGCCGTCGCCACCGCCGATGCGGTCCAGGACGTGAATTTCGCGGGGCTGAATAACATGCCAGTTTTCACCTTCAAGCATGATGGCCCCCCAATGATGGGTGTTGGTATCTTCAACTTCGCGCAGGGTCGTGGCGAATACCGAGGCATTGGGGAAGGTTTGCTTGACACGGCTGATCATGCCCTTGAATCCGTCGATCTGCTCTGCAATGCCCTTACCGCCTTCTTTCGGGCCTTCGATGCCGAGGCAGAGCTGAAAGTCTTCCTCATTGCCTACCAAAATATCAGCGACACTGGCAATCTGAGTAAAGATGTCACGCAGCTCCTTCTCGCGCCCCTTCCAGAAAGTGGCCCGATAGTTGAGGTCAAAGGATATCTTGGTGCCGTGTTTTTTGGCGGCTTTGGCCAATTCAAGGCAGAAGGTACTGGTTTCGGGCGATAGTGCACCGATCAACCCGGACAAGTGGACGATCTGTACGCCTTCCTTGCCGAAAATGCGCTCCAGATCGAAGTCCTTGACGTTCAGTGTTCGGCCCACTTCACCCGCCCGGTCGTTTTGCACACGTGGTCCGCGTGAGCCATAACCGGAGTCGGCAATGTTGAACTGATGGCGATAGCCCCACGGGCCACCTTGCGGGACATCCTGACCTTCGTAGCTCATGTTTCGCGCACGCAGATTGCTCTTGATCATGGCGGCGACCGGGCTGTCTTTCACAAAAGTCGTCAGGATCTTGACCGGCAAGCCAAGATAGCTGGAGATACTCCCCACATTGGTTTCAGCACTGGTGACATGCATCGTAAACGTGTCAGAACTATGTACGGGCTGGCCGGCAGCCGGGGTAATACGCATACCCATGCTGGTCGGAATAACCAGCGACCAGGCGGCATCTTTCTTGAGTTCCAGTTTCATGATTATTGATCCTTAAACGTTATAGGTACTTGAGCTAACGTTACCGCCCGTGCCAGTCCAGTTGGTGTGGAAGAATTGTCCGCGCGGCTTGTCGATTCGCTCATAGCTGTGCGCACCAAAATAATCACGCAAAGCCTGAAGCATGTTGGCCGGCAGTTGCGCGCTGCGATAACCGTCAAAGAAAGCCAAAGCAGATGTCATGGCCGGCAGAGGGATGGCCGCAGAAACACCTGCTGTGATGATATTGCGCCAAGCCGCCTCGCTTTTGAGCATGACGTTTTTGAACCAGTCATCCATTAGCAGATTATCGAGCTTGGCGTTTTTGTCAAAGGCGTCCTTGATCTTGTCGAGGAATACCGAGCGGATGATGCACCCTCCACGCCACATCATGGCGATGCCGCCGTAATTGAGATTCCAGCCATTTTCTTTGGCGGCTTCACGCATCAGCATGTAACCCTGTGCATAAGAGACGAGTTTGGAGGCCAGCAGGGCCTCACCCAGTTCCTTGACAAAAATTTTCTTGTCGCCGGAAAACTTGACCGTATCGTTACGACCGAAGGCCTTGGCCGCAAGAATGCGCTCATCCTTGAGCGCAGACAAGCAGCGGGCAAAAACGGCTTCACCGATCAGTGTAACGGGAATGCCTTTATCCAAAGCATCTACAGCCGTCCACTTACCGGTACCTTTTTGGCCAGCGGTATCAAGAATTTTTTCGAGCAAGGGTGTTCCATCGGTATCCATATACCCCAGAACACCTGAGGCAATTTCGATCAGGTAGCTGTTGAGATCGCCCTTCATCCACTCATCAAAGCCGGCTTTCATCTCGGCAGCGCTTAGGCCCGCGTAAGACTTCATCAGGTGATAGGCTTCGGCGATCAACTGCATATCACCATACTCGATCCCGTTATGGACCATCTTGACGTAGTGACCGGCACCCGCATCGCCAACCCAGTCGCAGCAGGGTTCGCCCGAGCTGGTCTTGGCTGAAATTGCCTGGAAGATCGGCTTAACGGCAGGCCAGGCAGCGGGGTTGCCGCCAGGCATGATGGATGGGCCAAAACGCGCCCCTTCTTCGCCACCGGAAACGCCCGTTCCGACAAAGAGGATGCCCTTTTCAGCCAGATAAGCCGTGCGTCGATTGGAGTCGGGAAAGTGACTGTTGCCCCCGTCAATGATGATGTCACCCTTCTCAAGGAGCGGCAGCAGCAGTTCAATGAACTGGTCGACGACTTCGCCGGCCTTGACCATCAACATAATTTTGCGTGGGCACTGCAGCAACCCAACGAATTCCTCAATGGACCGGGCAGGCAGAATAGTGTCCCTGCCCTTGGCCGCGTCTTGCTTGAATTCATCAACCTTGTTAAGCGATCGGTTGAAAACAGCTACGGTATAGCCATGGTCGTTCATGTTCAGCACCAGATTCTGGCCCATGACGGCCAGTCCGATGAGGCCGATATCTGCTTTATTATCCATCGCTTGCTCCTGATATTGATCGTAATAAATTAAAGAAATTTTGGATTGATATTGATGTGGCTATCGCTTTGGTTTTGTTGAACTGAGTCGATACAACTGTTCACCAGCCCGATGCACGACCAGGTTGTTGTCGTCAGCTTTTGCTTCAGCCTCCCAAGCGGCAATGTCGATATCTCGCCAGTTGCGGTAACCCAGCTTGTGTTCCTGGCACTCCTCTTCCGAAATGCCCGTTGCCAGTGTGACCTTGATGCGACATTGTTCCGTTTGGGTGTCAGCGTCATAAACACCAGCTCCACGCAGATGGGTCGAATGCGCCAGAACTCCCCAGGGATAGTGCTTGAAGGCATCCCATTGCTTAACAAAGTAGTCACGGCAGTGGTAGCCGATTTCCCTTATCTTCTGTCCATGCACAACGCTGACTTCATGAATGTGAGGAGCAAAGATAATGACCTCACCACCATCGGCAATAACCGGTTCAAGTTTGTACATGCCTTTGGCGCCAACCCAGATTTCGTCGTACATTTCGGGCAGAATTGACAGCACCTTGCGGAAGGGTTTCGGCACCCAGGTAATGTGTGTTTCGGCAGCCAGATCGGCAGCCTTACTCCACGCCTCCTCAATGGGGCCCAGGAAGACATCGGAAACGCCATCGTGCTCGACTACGGCACACAGCGCCCGGCGCGGCTTGGGAATGAAATTCGCCGCCCGGTCAATGATCTTGCGTACGGGGGTATCTTTGGTACCGATCAGGGTATAGGACGTCACCAAGGCACCGACCCAGTGGGTAACGTCAATGATGTCCTGTCCGGCAATACCGGGGAAGAAATACTTGTTGCCGCCGGAGAATCCAGCTACTTCGTGCGGGAATACCGGTCCGCAGACCAGAAGCTCATCGTAGTCCATGATTAATTTGTTTAGCCGTACCGGCACATCCATGGACAACATACCGTCACTTAATTCTGAAATCTCGGTCGCCGGGATGGTGCCCAGCAACATCAGGGCAGACGGGTCATTCCAGGCGTGATTCATGATGGAAATGTCGCTGAAATCGCGGTGACGCTCCCCCGGTGCAAAACCGAAAAGCTGATCAATCTGCGCGTCGTTGTGTGGCGCATGCGTACCAAGCGCAATCAGGACATCCAGCTTTTTCACGCGCGGTCGCAAGGCCTGTACGATGAGCCGGAAAAAACTCGGCAATGGCATGGTACGGGTCAGGTCTGGAACGATCAGCAGAACCCGTTTTCCGTCATAGGGAAAGCTGGCCAGTCCGGCAGTAATTTTGTTGACAATATCGTGTTCACTGAGAAATTTATGCATAACGCCCTCCAAACATATCCGTAGCGAATTAACTCAAATCCTGTTGATCATGCTGGCGATATAGCCCGCACCAAAACCATTATCAATATTGACGACACTCACGCCTGCTGAACAGGAATTAAGCATCGTAAGAAGCGATGACAACCCTTGAAAATTAGCGCCATAACCCACACTCGTAGGCACGGCAATAATTGGCTTATCCACCAAACCGCCAAGTACACTGGGCAACGCACCTTCCATGCCAGCGACAGCAACGATGACCTTTCCGCCTCGAATCACATCAAGGTTTTTAAAAAGGCGGTGAATTCCAGCAACGCCTACATCAAATATTCGTTCTACGCGGTTTCCGAATATTTCTGCCGTCACAGCGGCTTCTTCAGCGACAGGAATATCGGCTGTACCTGCCGTGACAACAGCGATATAACTACTTGTTGCTTCATTCGCTTTTTGCTTTAGTGCAACAGTCCTGGCGACTTCGTTGTAGGTGGTTTCAGGAAATCGCTCGTGCACCAAGGTGAAAACATCAGGGCCCGCTCTTGTCGCCAGAATGTTATTGCCTCTTGCGGCCATCACCTCAAAAATCTTCACGACCTGTGTGCTTGTTTTACCTGCACAAAAAATCACTTCCGGATAACCCGTACGCAGTTCTCGGTGATGATCAATTTTGGCAAAACCAATATCTTCAAACGGAAGGTCACGAAGTTTTGCCATGGCCTCGACTACCGAAGAAGTCCCGTCTTTGACACCCTGCAGTAAGTTTTGAATATCTTCAGGAAGCACAATATTCTCAACCCATTTGAAGTAACACTAGCGCAATCTCATCGTAAACCGCTTTGAGAGCGATGTTGTTTAGTCGCGCGATTTCCAGACAGTCAGAGTATTCAGGTTTTGATTTGATTATCTCATTGTTGAGGTAAGCCAATTTAACCCGCACATCTCCCCATTTCGTTATAACCGTTTTCCAATCCCGCCTTAAAAAGGTTTTGTTAACTTCATATTTACGAACACCCAAGGTTGATGTTTCGGCAAGTAACAAAGTCTCGATTTTTGAAACCAGCTGATTCTGGCAGAGCACACTTAATACTATTGCCGGACGTGACTTCTTCATAATGACCGGCTGCAGATAAACATCATCGGCGCCTGCTGCAAAAAGTCTATCCATCACGGACTCGTACATCTCCGGATTCATATCATCGATGTTGCACTCAATGACAGTCGCCACGGAAGTGTCAAAGTCATTTATTGCATCTTCTCCCGCTTCGGCGAGACAGACTCTGAGGACATTAGGAATCTCATTGTCTCGATGCCCGATACCGTAGGAGACTTTTGTTATATTTAGCTTGGGTTTATCTGTGAATTCAGAAACCAGAACGGCAAGAATTGCGGCACCCGTCGGGGTTGTTGTCTCAACCGGAACAGCCCCCATTTTTACAGGCTTGTTTCTCAATATTTCGAGCGTCGCCGGGGCGGGGACGGGGAATGTGCCGTGGGCACAGGTTACAAATCCCCCACCCAGTTGAACCGCGGAAGAAATCACTTTGTCCGGCTTCAGCCAATCAAAGCAAATGGCCGCACCAACAATATCAACAATCGAATCGATTGCACCGACTTCATGAAAATGGATTTCATCCACCGATTTTCCATGAATGTGCGCTTCAGCTTCGGCAATTACTTTAAACATTTCAATGCTCAGGCTTTTCACGTTGGCATTGAGCGAACTT
>JBBRDR010000015.1:0-36306 GCA_038203745.1 Burkholderiales bacterium
CGTGACCCTTGGAATCACAATCCAATGCTCTACCAACTGAGCTAACACCGCCATTGTTCTGGCACGCCCGGCGAGACTCGAACTCACAACCCCCGGCTTAGAAGGCCGGTGCTCTATCCGGTTGAGCTACGGGCGCAAATCACGAGACTTTGGGGGGTTGTCTCCCTCCGGTACAACTTCTTGCTACTCTAAAACTGGTCGGGGCGGTGGGATTCGAACTCACGACCCTCTGCTCCCAAAGCAGATGCGCTACCAGGCTGCGCTACGCCCCGAGGAAGGCCGCATTCTACAGACTGGCCCTGACAAGGTCAATCGCGCAACACGTTTTTGTCGTTTGTTTTTGTATATAATTCCACGGCCATACGTATTTCATGCAGTGGCCGGAAAAAAATACAGTGCGACTACGCACAAGGCTCTGTGGGCAATACAACGCTTTTAGCGAGCGAACGCATACGCTGGCACCTATTGATTGCTTGCAGCGTTCCTTTATTTCTGATATTAAATCGCCTCTTTGTAAAACAAATGGATGGTTTTTGAACATGCCTGAAGAATTACTGCACAAACATTTCGCCCCCTACGTAGCCAAAAAAGGTGAGGACTATATGAGCAGCCGGCAGCTGGCTCATTTTCGCAACATCCTCGAAACACTCAAGGCGGAATTGATGAGTGACATCGAGCGCACGGTTCATACCATGCAGGATGAAGCGACTGTTTTTGCCGACCCCAATGACCGGGCAAGCCAGGAAACCGATATTGCCATCGAGCTGCGCAATCGTGACCGTGAACGCAAGCTGATCAAAAAGATTGAAGAAACCATTGTGCAAATCGATGGCGGTGACTACGGCTACTGCAACGGTTGTGGCGTCGAAATCGGTATCAAACGACTCGAAGCCCGCCCGACGGCCACACTTTGCATCGACTGCAAGACACTGGAAGAAGTGCGTGAACGGCAGGTTGCGAAGTAGGGATTAGCTGTAATCAGCTGAAACGACGACATTTTATTGTCGCACAACAAAAAAGGACGCCGCAGCGTCCTTTTTTGTTGCCTAGAGCAACGTCTGCGGTTAGACCGGCGTAGCAGCGTCTGGTGCTGGCGCAGCCGCCATGCCACCTTCTTCAACGCTCACAGCCTTCATCGACAAACGCACACGACCTTTTTCGTCGGCCTCAAGCACTTTGACGCGAACTTTCTGGCCTTCTTTCAGGTAATCAGCCACGGCATTGACGCGCTCGTTGGCGATCTGCGAGATATGCAGCAGACCGTCACGACCCGGCAGGATGCTAACAATGGCGCCGAAGTCGAGCAGTTTGAGCACGGTGCCTTCGTAGATCTTGCCCACTTCGACATCCGCCGTGATGGCTTCAATACGTGCTTTGGCGGCATCGGCGGCATCGCCGTTGACTGACGCGATGGTGATCGTGCCGTCTTCCTTGATGTCGATGGTGGTGCCGGTTTCTTCGGTGATGGCACGAATGACCGCACCACCCTTGCCGATGACGTCGCGGATTTTTTCCGGATTGATCTTCATGGTGTACAGGCGAGGTGCGTAGGCTGACACTTCTTCACGCGGACCGGCCGCTGAACTCTGCATCTGGCCAAGAATAAGCAAACGGGCTTCTTTGGCCTGCGCCAGCGCAACCTGCATGATCTCTTTGGTGATGCCCTGAATCTTGATGTCCATCTGCAGTGCAGTCACACCCGTTTCAGTACCTGCCACCTTGAAGTCCATGTCGCCGAGGTGATCTTCGTCGCCCAGGATGTCGGTCAACACGGCAAAGCGGTTGCCATCCTTGATCAGACCCATGGCGATACCGGCCACGTGTGCCTTGAGAGGCACACCTGCATCCATCAGTGCCAGTGAAGAGCCACAAACCGAGGCCATCGAGCTGGAACCATTGGATTCGGTAATTTCCGAAACCACACGCATGGTGTAGGAGAACTCTTCGGCCTTCGGCAGAACAGCCAGCATGGCGCGCTTGGCCAGACGACCGTGACCGATTTCACGACGCTTCGGCGTACCGACACGACCGCATTCGCCGGTGGCGTATGGGGGGAAATTGTAATGCAGCATGAAGCGCTCACGGTATTCACCGGCGAGAGCGTCAATAATCTGCTCGTCACGACCGGTACCTAGCGTGGCCACCACCAGTGCTTGCGTTTCGCCACGGGTAAACAGTGCCGAACCGTGGGTACGCGGCAGAACGCCGGAACGAATGGCGATCGGGCGAACGGTACGTGTATCACGCCCATCGATGCGTGGTTCGCCGGCCAGAATGCGGCCACGCACAATGCGCGACTCAATGTCAAAGAAATAGTTGTGGATCGTTGCGGCATCCGGCGCACCTTCACCGACGGTGAAGGTCTCAACCGCCTTGGAGGAGATTTCCTTGATGCGTTGCGTGCGCAACTGCTTGTTGGAGATATTAAAGGCTTCCTGCAGATCGGCTTCGACCAGATCGTTAAGCTTGGCTACCAGATCTTCGTTCTTGGCGGCAGGCGTCCAATCCCACGCCGGCTTGCCGGCTTCTTCAACCAGTTCGTTGATGGCGTTAATGACGACTTGCATCTGCTCATGGCCGTAAACCACGGCACCGAGCATGATTTCTTCGGACAGAATGTCGGCTTCCGATTCGACCATCAACACGGCCGATTCTGTGCCGGCAACAACGAGGTTGAGCTGGCTGGTCTTGAGTTGGGTCAGTGTCGGATTGAGCACGTACTGGCCGTTGATGTAACCAACACGCGCCGCGCCAATCGGGCCGTCGAACGGGATACCGGAAACCGCCATGGCCGCCGATGCGCCGATAATCGCCGGGATGTCCGGATCGACTTCAGGATTGAGTGATACCACCATCGCTACAACCTGAACTTCGTTGTAGAAACCTTCAGGGAAGAGCGGGCGCAGCGGGCGGTCGATCAGGCGTGAGGTCAGCGTCTCTTTTTCCGACGGGCGGCCTTCGCGCTTGAAGAAACCACCGGGGATACGGCCTGCAGCATACGTTTTTTCAATGTAATCGACGGTGAGCGGGAAAAAATCCTGGCCCGGCTTGAGTGTTTTGTTGCCGACCACGGAGACCAGCACGACGGTATCATCAACTGTCACCATGATGACAGCACCGGCCTGACGGCCGATTTCGCCGGTTTCCAGGGTTACTTGATGCGCACCATAGGTGAACGTTTTTTTGGCAATAGTAAACATTTTTACCTCTCTCAATAGTTCATCGTGCGTACCCACGACTCCGGTACGCAATTCAACAACGCGCCAACATGGCAAACAGCTGTAAAAGCAACAACAGCGGCACAATCCGCAAAGGACTGGCCGCTGTCATTCATTCGAATCGTCTGCATTCCCAACCGCACAGCGGTTCGGCGGGCAGTATTACTTACGCAGGCCGAGACGTTGGATCAGAGCACGATAGGAATCAACGTTCGTGCGCTTAAGATAGTCCAGCAGCTTGCGACGACGGCTCACCATGCGCAGCAAGCCGCGACGGGAGTGGTGATCCTTGACGTGTTCTTTGAAGTGACCGGTCAGGTCATTGATACGTGCGGTGAGCAGCGCAACCTGGACTTCGGATGAACCGGAGTCGCCAGTAGCACGCTGATAATCGGTCATGATCTGCGCTTTTTGCGCAACGGTAATCGCCATGTCAAACTCTCTTTCGTAAAAAACGCAGCCCCAGTTTGATAGAGCACACGCCAGGTTAATAAACAGGTTAATCGCTTGGCGAAGCGAGCCGAGGATTATAGCCTGTTATGCAGGCTAGCGGCAAGCAGGATCAGGCGCAAACCAGCCGGCGCGGGTGCACCTTCCCTGCGTCATCCATTTCACCCAGACCGAGTAGCCGGTTCGCCCCATACACCCGATACTTACCGGGGGTGGGTGTGACATCCGCGCCAGTGCCAACCGGATTGCCGTGCGTAAAACGCAGTTCGGCGTCCGCATCAAGACGGACTATCGGCAAGGTCTGCAACAGGGCATCCGGGGCTTGCAGGTAATTTATTCGTTCTTCTTCAGGACATGCGTTCAATTGATCCAGCGTCACCGCATCCTCGATGCGCAGGGAGCCTACCGCCACCCGCCGCAAAGCCGTCAAATGGGCGCCACAAGCGAGAACATGGCCAATATCTTCGGCCAACGTCCGGATGTAGGTCCCCTTGCTGCAGGTAACATGCAAGCGACAGCGATCACCTGAAAAATTAAGCAGTCGCAATTCGTGAATTGTCACTTCACGTGCCTCCCGCTCTACTTCTATGCCTTGACGGGCCAATTCATAGAGCGGTTTTCCATCACGCTTGAGAGCAGAATACATCGGAGGGATCTGGCTGATTAGACCGCGAAAGCGCTGTAAAGCGGCATCCAGATCGGCTTGCCCGAATTCGACTGGACGTCGTTCCAGAACGACGCCTTCAGAATCCCCGGTATCGGTGGTGGCCCCGAACAGAAGTTCGGCTTCGTAGGTTTTATCGGCGTTAAGCAGATCGGCCGAGAATTTTGTTGCCTCGCCAAAACATAAGGGCAGCAAACCGGTGGCCAGCGGATCGAGTGTCCCGGTATGCCCGGCCTTGGCCGCTGAGAAGATGCGGCGTGCGCTTTGCAAAGCCGCGTTGGAGGTCATGCCACTCGCTTTATCGAGCAGCAAAACACCGTCGACGCGCTGCCAACTCTTCTTGGCTACTTTACTCGTCAGCAAGATCGGTTTTGGGGGTGGGGTCAGACGTTTCCGAAATGGCCACGGCTTCCTGGATCAACTTTGAGAGGTCGGCACCCCGTTCGAGCGATTGATCAAACACGAAATGCAATTGCGGCGTCATGTGAATGCTGATGCGCTTGCCCAGTTCCCGGCGCAAAAAACCGGAGGCATTTTGCAGGCCGGTCATCACGTCCGCAAGATGCTCACTGCCCGCCAGGGTGCTAAAAAACACCTTGGCGTGGGCATAATCGGCCGTCACTTCAACTTCAGTGATGCTGATCATGCCAACGCGCGGATCCTTGAGTTCCTTGCGGATCAAATCCGCCAGTTCACGGCGGATTTGCTCTGCAACCCGCTCCTTGCGGGAAAATCCTTTGTTATTGTTCAATTAAAGCGTCCGGGCGATTTCCGTCACATCGTACACTTCAAGCTGATCGCCTTCTTCGTACGCGTTGTAGTTCTTGAGCGACAAGCCGCATTCAAAGCCGGAGCGAACCTCCTTGGCGTCATCCTTGAAGCGTTTGAGCGACTCGAACTCGCCGTCCCAGATGACCACATGGTCGCGTAGCAAACGGGCTCTCGAAGTACGCTTGACCAGCCCTTCCAGAACGTAACAGCCAGCAATCGTACCGATTTTGGTGGCACGGAAGACCTGACGAATCTCGACCAGACCGGTGATTTCTTCGCGCTTCTCCGGCGACAACATGCCGGAAAGGGCTGCCTTGACTTCGTCGACCGCATCGTAAATGATGTTGTAGTAACGAATATCGACCCCAACGCTCTCGGCGGCCTTGCGTGCCCCGGCATCGGCTCGGGTATTGAAGCCGATGATAACCGCCTTGGAAGCCTGTGCCAGATGCACGTCGGACTCGCTGATGGCACCCACGGCACCGTGAATGACATTGACTTTGACTTCCGCTGTCGACAACTTCTGTAGCGACTGCACCAACGCTTCCTGGGAACCCTGCACATCAGCCTTGATGATGAGCGGCAGCATTTTGACCTCAGCTTCCGTCATTTGATCAAGGATGGTCTCAAGATTAGCAGCCTGCTTCTTGGCCAGTTTGACGTCACGGAACTTGCCCTGACGGAACAGTGCGATTTCACGCGCCTTGCGTTCATCAGCCAGCACCACGGCTTCCTGACCAGCCGCCGGCACATCGGAAAGACCCAGAATTTCGACTGGAATCGACGGCCCGGCTTCCTTAATGTTCTTGCCGTTCTCATCCAGCATGGCGCGAACCCGGCCAAACACCTGACCGGCCAGCAACACATCACCCTGACGCAAGGTGCCGGACTGAATCAGCATCGTTGCCACCGGACCACGACCCTTATCCAGTCGCGCTTCGATGATCAGGCCTTTGGCTGGTGCATCCTTGGGCGCTTTCAACTCAAGCACTTCGGCCTGCAACAAAACGTTTTCCAGCAGTTCGTCAATGCCTGCACCTGTCTTGGCGGAAACGGAGATGAAGGGAGCCTCACCACCGTATTCTTCAGGTATGACCTGCTCGGCAACCAGTTCCTGTTTGACACGCTCAGGATTGGCATCCGGTTTGTCGATCTTGTTGACCGCCACAATAATCGGCACGCCCGCTGCTTTGGCGTGGTGGATGGCCTCACGCGTTTGCGGCATCACGCCGTCGTCAGCCGCAACAACCAGAATCACCAAGTCGGTAGCTTTTGCACCACGTGCGCGCATCGCCGTAAAGGCTTCGTGACCCGGCGTATCGAGGAAGGTCACCATGCCGCGAGCCGTTTCGACGTGATAAGCACCAATGTGCTGTGTAATGCCACCCGCTTCGCCTGAAGCAACCCGCGTCCGGCGAATATAGTCCAGCAGCGAAGTTTTGCCGTGGTCGACGTGACCCATGACGGTCACCACCGGCGCACGAGACTCCTGCGGCGCATCCTTGTGATCGGCATCATCATCGATAAAGGCATCCGGATCGTCGAGTTTGGCAGCGAATGCCTTGTGCCCCATTTCCTCGACGATAATCATCGCCGTTTCCTGATCCAGCACCTGATTGATGGTCACCATCGAACCCATCTTCATCAGCGTCTTAATCACTTCGGTGGCCTTGACCGACATCTTGTGTGCCAGATCGGAGACTGAAATGGTTTCCGGCACGTGCACGTCATGCACCACCGCTTCGGTCGGTGCCTGGAAGGAATGCGCTTCTTCGGACTCTGTACCCCGGGTGCTACGCTTGCCATGTTTGTTGTCACGCCATCCGGTACCACCTGTGGCACCACGCGTCTTGAGTCCCGGACGCTTGTTGGCGCCTTCGTTCTTCCATTGGCTTTTTTTGTCGGCCGGTTTTTTATCAACCGCATTTGGCTTGGTGGGCGGCTTGTGCAAGGTTTTATCTTCTGCCGGGCGTTCGGAGGCCGTCTGTGCCGCCACCAGTTTAGCGGCTTCAGCGGCGCGTGCAGCGACTGCCTTTTCTTCGGCTTCAATTTTCAGGCGCGCCAGATCAGCAACGCGTTGTTGCTTCTGTAGATACTCCGCTTCCTGATGCGCCCGCAACAAGGCATTACGACGTTCTTCTTCGGCGCGCAATTTCTGCTGTTCTTCACCAATGATCGACGCCCGAGTCACCACTTTCTTGGCACCGGTCTTGACTTCAGCGGCAACCTCACTCTTAGCTTCAACTTTAACGTTAACAGCGGCTTCGGCATCCGTTTTCGCTTTGGCCTTTGACGCCGCTTTGTCTTTCGATTCGATAACGACAGCTTCAATTACCGGTTCAACAACCGCTTCAACAACCGGTTGCACAACCACTTCCACAACGGGTTCAACAACCGCTTCAACGACCGGTTGCACAACCACTTCAACCACTGGCTCCACAACCGCTTCAATGACCGGTTGCACAATCACTTCAACCACCGGCTCCACAACCATTTCAACGACCGGCTCCAGCGGAGCGGCTATGACTTCCGGCACAATGGTCTGAACCTCTGGCATGTCGCGCTTGACCAGAATGCGCTTCTTGATCGTCGCAACCTGAACCGTACGCGATTTTCCGTGCGAATCCTGCGACTTGATCTCGCTGGATTCCTTACGCTTCAGGGTGATCTTGGTCTTGGCGTCACCTTCACCGTGTGAGCGGCGCAGATATTCCAGCAGCTTTGACTTATCCTGTTCGGAAAGAAGGTCATCAGACTTGATCTTGCTAACACCGGCTTTTTGCAACTGCTCAAGCAGTACGCCCGACGGCATTTTCAGGTCGGTGGCAAATTGGGCAACGCTTGTTTGCGCCATGTGGGAATCCTCTTTTCTACTTACTCAAACCAGTGCGCACGCGCCGTGGTGATCAGTTGTTTGGCACGATCAGTATCGATACCGGTCATTTCAGTGAGTTCGTCGACCGCTAGATCTGCCAGGTCATCGAGTGTTTTTATGCCACTACTCGACAATTTCCCGGCCAGTGTTTTGTCCATCCCCTCCAGGCTGAGCAAATCTTCAGCCACATCGCCGATCTGTTCTTCGGTAACAATGGCTTCGGTCAGCAGCACATTACGGGCGCGGTCTCGCAGTTCCTGGACAGTGGTCTCGTCAAAGGCCTCAATCTCAAGCATTTCATGGAGCGGAACGTAAGCCACTTCCTCCAGTCCCGAGAAGCCCTCGGCGATCAGGATATTGGCGACTTCTTCATCGACGTCGAGTTTTTCCATGAAGAGCACGCGAATGGCTGCAGACTCCGCTTCAACACGGGTCTGGGACTCTTCTTCGGTCATCAGGTTGATCGTCCAGCCCGTCATTTCTGAGGCCAAACGAACGTTCTGGCCTCCACGACCGATAGCAATCGCCAGATTGTCTTCATCAACCACCACGTCCATGCAGTGCCTGTCTTCATCAACAACCACCGAAAGCACTTCAGCCGGCGCCAGCGCACCAACGACAAATTGTGCCGGATCTGCAGACCAGAGCACGATATCAACACGCTCACCTGCAAGTTCGTTGGTCACCGCTGTCACCCGCATGCCGCGCATGCCGACACAGGTACCGATCGGATCAACACGCTGGTCGTTCGATTTGACAGCAATTTTGGCGCGCATGCCGGCATCGCGGGCCGCTGCCTTGATTTCCAGCAGACCATCATCCACTTCCGGCACTTCCATCTCAAACAGTTTGATGATGAACTCGGGTGCGGTGCGCGAGAGAATCAGTTGCGGGCCACGGGCGGCACGGTCGATACGCAACAGATACGCCTTGATACGGTCACCGACACGCAGATTTTCACGCGGGATCATCTGGTCGCGCGGCAGCACAGCCTCGATCTTGCCCGCTTCGATAATGGCATTACCACGTTCCATACGTTTGATGGTTCCGGTAACGAGATGCTCTTTGCGCTCAAGAAAATCATTGAGAATCTGGTCACGCTCAGCATCGCGAATTTTTTGCAGAATCACCTGCTTGGCCGCTTGCGCACCAATCCGTCCGAAATCAATCGGTTCAAGCGATTCTTCAAGGTAGTCACCGAGTTCGACTTCCGGATCCTGTTTCTGGGCTTCGGACATCGGGATATGCTGGGCTTCATGCAGAAAATCTTCATCGGCCACAATTTCCCAACGACGGAAGGTCTCGAAATCGCCGGTTTCACGGTCAACGACAACGCGCACGTCTGCCTCATCATGAACGCGCTTCTTGGTCGCCGACGCAAGCGCCAGTTCAAGAGCACCGAACACAATATCCTTGGTCACGTTTTTTTCACGCGCCAGCACATCCACCAGCAGCAATATTTCGCGGCTCATATTCTCACTACCCCCCAAATACAGCGTAATCCTGCCAGATCATCAACTAGTCGAATTTTGGAACCAGTCGAGCCTTGTCAATATTGCCAAGAGCCAGTTCCACTTCTCCCGTATCAATCATCAGGCGTATTTTGCTGTCCTGCACACCGTGCAGGACACCGTTAAAATTGCGCCGACCGTTAATCGGAAGACGCAACCTCAGATTAATTTCCGAACCCGTAAAACGCTCGAAATCCGCCGGCTTCTTCAGCACCCGGTCCAGACCGGGCGATGAAATCTCAAGCCGGTCATAATCAACGTTCTCGACCGCCAGTACGCGCGACAACTGGTTACTGACCAGCCCGCAATCCTCGACATCGATACCGCCAGCCTTATCATGTTTGTCAATAAAAAGACGCAGCACACGGCCACGCGGACTCTGCTCCATGTCCACGAGCTCGTAACCGAGACCGGTCACTGTTTTATCGATAAGTTCTTGCAAATCCATAGTTACAAATAAAAAATGGGCAAAAAGCCCATCCCCGTAAAAATTGCCCCCTGAGGGGCGAGCGGAAAACCGTTGGATTATAACGAAAATTTGCGCCGGCGTAAATCAGAAACTGACATTCGCCCTATAGCTTTACCGCTCCCTTGGCTTGCGCAAGGGACGACCGGGTGCAGGATCCTCCATACCGAAATCGGCGAGCAGTGTCTGCACGTCGGCTTCGCCAATTTCCAGAACCTTGCCACGCTTGAGGGTGGGCGGTAGCATAAAAGGGCCGTAACGAACGCGCATCAGGCGGCTGACCATGATACCGACTGCTTCAAACATGCGCCGCACTTCACGGTTGCGACCTTCAAACAGGGAAACGCGATACCAGTGGTTGGCACCGTCGCCACCCACATCCTGGAAGGTGGCAAACTGCGCTGTACCATCATCAAGCTCGATACCTTCAAGCAAGCGCTGGCGCGCCTCCATGGTAATTTCACCAAGAACACGCACAGCGTATTCCCGAACGAGGTTGTAACGCGGGTGCATCAACCGGTTGGCTAGATCACCGGAGGTGGTGAACAAAAGCAGACCGCTGGTGTTGAAATCAAGGCGGCCGACGGCTACCCAGCGCCCGCCGGACATTTTCGGCAACGAGGTAAAAACGTTCGGACGATGATCGGGATCGTCGCGCGAAACGATTTCACCTTCCGGCTTGTGATAAATAATCACCCGCGGCAAACGGTTCGAGAACTTCAGATGCACCAGCTTGCCGTTAACCTTGATGCGGTCACCCGGCGTAGCTGACTGTCCGATTATGGCTGTCTCGCCATTCACATTGACGCGCCCGGCGGCAATCAGCTCCTCCATCTCGCGCCGCGAACCCACTCCGCTTTGTGCAAGCAGTTTGTGCAAACGCTCAGGCTTACCCGGCACCTCCTTATGGCGGCCGCGCTTGGAATGCTCTGACGAATCAACACGAGGCGCACGACGAGCTTTAGGCTCGGCCGGGTTTTCTTCAACGTCGTGTGGCGCACTTGCGGCTTCCGGGCGCGTCACGCCACGGGCAGCACGGACACGACTCGGAGGACCGGAGGGCGAACGGAATGGAGTTTTACGAGGTTTATTGGGCATCAGCCAGATCCAGGGTTTGATTCATCATCTCGAGCGGTGGCAACTCGGTCACACTGCGTAAACCGAGGTCGTCGAGGAATTTCTTTGTCGTTGCCAGAAGCGCCGGACGCCCCGGCGTATCGCGATGACCGACAACGTCGATCCAACCTCGCTCTTCAAGCACCTTGATGATCTGCGTGGCCACCGTGACACCACGAATATCTTCAATATCGCCCCGCGTTACCGGCTGGCGGTAGGCAATGATGGCGAGGGTTTCCAGCACGGCGCGTGAATACTTCGGCGGCTTCTCCGGGCTCAATCGTTCCAGATAAGGAAGAAATTCGGCACGCGTTCGGAAACGCCAACCGCTGGCCAACTGCAAGAGTTCAAGCGGCCGCTCAGCCCATTCCACACGCAACTCATCAAGCAGCACGCGCAAGATGTCTGTGCCGATTCCCTCGACAAAAATCTTTTTTATCTCAGATAACGGCAAGGGCTGCTGCGCACTAAGCAGAACGGCTTCAAGAACACGCTTCAACTTGCCGGGGTTGTCCGGCAAAGAAAAGCTCAGGCTCTGATCCGGATTCTGACTAATTTCCTGATTCATTTCGTCCATCAGTCAACCTCACATAAATCGGAGCAAACGCTTCGGCCTGTGTTATTTCGAGCAGGTGTTCGCGTGCCAGTTCAAGCATCGCCAGGAAGTGCACAACCAGCACCGGCACACCCAGTGCAGAATCAAACATATCAACAAACTCAACAAATCCGCCACGATCACGCAACTGGCGAAGAATGAGCCCCATATGCTCGCGCACGGATAGTTCTTCGCGCTGAATCATATGATGGGTATGCAGCTTGGCCTGCCGCAGAATCGCACTCCAGGCTTCCTTCAGATCGTCGGCACTAACATCCGGCAAGCGCTGCAGCATGGATTTCTCAACCCAGGTTTCAACCCAGTCGAAATCGCGTTCGGCTTGCGGCATTTCATTCAGCCGGTGCGCCGCCAACTTCATTTGTTCGTATTCGATCAAACGACGAACCAGTTCAGCACGCGGATCTTCTGCATCCTCTCCGGCAACTACCCGGGCTTTGGGCAAAAGCATGCGCGACTTGATTTCGATCAGCATCGCCGCCATCACCAGATAATCAGCCGCCAACTCCAGATTGTGCGAGCGCATGGCTTCAACGTAAGTCAGATACTGCACGGTGAGTGGCGCCATCGGAATGTCGAGCACATTCACATTGGCTTTGCGGATCAGATACAAGAGCAGGTCGAGCGGCCCTTCAAAGGCATCAAGCATGACCGCCATGGCATCCGGCGGGATATACAGATCCAGAGGCAACTGCTCCATCGGCTCGCCATAAATCCGCGCGAGCGGCTCCACTCCCTCCGTCCAGGGCTCGGCAGCATGTTCGATGATGGCAGTTTCGGTCATCCCAAGAAACCAAAAACCAAAAACTGTTCACCACAGAGACACAGAGACACAGAAGTTTCACAGAGAAGAAGATGATTCTCTCTGTGCTGCTTGCCTCTGTCCCTCTGTGTCTCTGTGGTGGATTTTTTGTTCATAAATCTCAACCGTAATTCAACCCCATGGCTTCGCGCACGTCACGCATGGTTTCACGCGCCAGCGTGCGCGCCTTTTCATTACCCTCGGCGATGATATTGCGCACGAGTTTCGGATCGTCAAGATAAACTTGGGCGCGCTCACGCATCGGTGCTTGTTCGCGCAGGATGCCGTCGATCACCGGCTGTTTGCACTCCAGACATCCAAAGCTGGCGTTGCGACAGCCTTTCTGCACCCAGTCTTTGCACGCCGCATCGGAATAAACCTGATGCAGTTGCCACACCGGGCATTTATCCGGGTCACCCGGGTCGGTCAGGCGAACACGCGCCGGATCGGTCGGCATGCGCTTGATTTTCTGTGTCACCGAGTCTTCGTCTTCGCGCAAGGTGATGGTGTTGTTGTAAGACTTCGACATCTTCTGGCCATCAAGACCAGGCATTTTTGACGCTTCGGTCAGCAAAGCACCCGGCTCGACCAGAATCATCTTGCCGGTGCCTTCCAGATAACCGCACAGACGTTCGCGGTCAGCCAAAGAAAGGCTCTGCGCCTCATTGAGCAAGGCATGCGCACGTTCAACCGCGCCGGCATCGCCCTCTTGCTGAAAACGGGTACGCAACTGCGAGTAGGTGCGCGCACTCTTGCTGCCCAGTTTCTTGATCGCTTCAATCGCTTTTTCTTCAAACCCCGGTTCTCGACCGTACATATGGTTGAAGCGGCGCGCCAGTTCGCGGGTGAATTCGACGTGCGGAACCTGGTCTTCGCCGACCGGCACCTTGTCGGCGCGGTAGATCAGAATATCGGCACTCATCAGCAAGGGATAGCCGAGAAAGCCATAGGTCGACAAATCCTTGCTGTCGAGCTTCTGTTGCTGGTCCTTGTAGGTCGGCACACGCTCCAGCCAGCCGAGCGGTGTCATCATCGACATCAAAAGATGCAATTCAGCGTGCTCCGGCACCTGCGACTGGATGAACAGCGTCGCCTGCGCAGGATCAACTCCGGCGGCCAGCCAGTCGATAACCATGTCCCAGGTCGCTTTCTCAATGCCCCGCGGGTCATCGTATTGCGTCGTCAGGGCATGCCAGTCAGCGACAAAAAACAAACAGGGATACTCATGCTGGAGGGCAATCCAGTTCTTCAGCACCCCGTGGAAATGGCCGAGATGCAGGCTGCCCGTGGGGCGCATGCCGGAGAGGACTCGTTCTGCGTACATAGGATTCAGTTCAGTTGAAAGAGAATGATGATCAGACTTTTGAACAATGCCACGAATGGCCACAGGATGTCATTGAGAATCCCGGTAAACAGCAAGAGCAGGAGGATGGGAAACCCCCAGCGCTCGAGTTGCGAAAACTTCCAGGCCAGCGAATGGGGCAGCAGGCTCACGGCGATGCGCCCGCCGTCCAGTGGCGGCAACGGTAGCAGATTAAGCACCATGAGCACCAGATTGATGTTAATTCCAATCTGGCTCATTTTGAGCAGGGGTACCGTATAGAGATTGACGGGGATCAGCACGGCCAGCTTGAACACCCCGGCCCAACCCAAGGCCATCAGAAAATTCATCGCCGGCCCGGCGGCAGCAACCCACAGCATGTCGCGCTTTGGATGACGCAGACGACCAAAATCAACCGGTACCGGCTTGGCCCAGCCAAACAGCATGGCACTTCCGGCAGCCAGATAACTCGTTAACAGAATCAGGCCGGGCACCAGCAGTGTCCCCACCGGATCGATATGACGCAGCGGATTGAGACTGATGCGTCCAGCCTGCCAGGCTGTCGGATCGCCAAAGTGACGCGCCGCATAGCCGTGCGCCGCCTCATGCAGCGTTATGGCAAAAATCACCGGCAAGGCGGCAATGGCAATGGTCTGAATCAGGGCTGATATATCCACGTATAAATTCCCAAACACACTCTCAAATACACTCACTCAAAAGCAAAAGGCTCGAGCGCCCCGCGCCCGGCCCGGATCAGTTGCGGCGGCAGGCTGGTCAGATCAACCACGGTAGTCGGCTCGGTTCCGCAATACCCGCCATCCAGAATCAGTTCCAGATGATCATCCAGCCGATCCTGAATCTCCCAGCCTTCGGTTAGCGGCACTTCGTCGCCGGGCAGCATCAGAGTCGAAGTCAGCAAGGGCTCGCCCAATTCTTCCAGCAACGCCAGCGCCACTTTATGGTTCGGCACACGCAGCCCGATCGTCTTGCGCTTGGGGTGCAGCACGCGACGCGGCAACTCCTTGGTTCCTTCAAGAATGAAGGTATAGCTGCCGGGTGTTGTGGCCTTAAGCAGCCTGTACTGGGAGTTGTCGACCCGTGCAAACTGGGCAATCTCGGAGAGGTCGCGGCACATCAGTGTCAGATGATGGCGATCATCCACCTCGCGAATGCGGCGAATACGCTCAACCGCGTCCTTGTCACCCAGACAACAGCCAAGGGCGTAACAGGAATCGGTCGGGATGGCCACCACCCCGCCCTCGCGCAGAATGACGGCCGCCTGAGCCAGCAGGCGCGGCTGCGGATCGTCCGGATGTATGGTGATATAGCGCGCCATAGTCAGAAGGCCTCCCAAACGGGTGTCAAGCCCGGCGGCAACGGCGCCAGTTTGCCCAGATCAACATAACTCTCGCCCGGACCGTGGAAGTCGGAGCCGCAGGACGCCATGAAACCGAATTCCTTGGCCAGACGTGAAAAAACCGTCACGTTTTCCGCAGAGTGACTGCCTGAAACAATCTCAATCGCCTGCCCGCCAAGATTTTTGAACTCGTCGAGGAAGCGGCGCATTTCCGGCCGGGAAAGCTTGTAGCGTCCGGGGTGCGCGACCGAGACAATACCGCCGGCACCGGTTATCCAGCGTACAGACTCTTCCAGAGTCGCCCAACGGTGATCCACATAGCCAGGGCGTCCCGGCACAATATAGGACTCAAACACGCTGCGCACATCCTTGCACACGCCGATCTCCACGAGATAGCGGGCAAAATGCGAGCGGCTGATCAAATTAGGGTTTTCAGCATGCCGCATGGCACCGTCGAAACAGTCATGAATACCAATTTTTTCCAATTCAACCGCCATGCGCTGCGCACGATCAACCCGCCCGGAACGGATGGATGCCAGACCGGCATTGAGCACCGGATCATCGGCATCAAAGTTATAGCCAAGAATGTGCACCTGCAAACTGCCCCACTCGATGGATATTTCGACGCCGTTGATAAAGCGCATGCCGGACTCATCGGCGACGGCTCGCGCGGCCGGCAGGCCGCCCAAATCGTCATGATCGGTCAGCGCCAGGATCTCGACGCCGTTCTTCACGGCGCGACGGGCGATCTCGGCAGGCGGCAACAAGCCGTCAGACGCAGAGGAATGGCAATGAAGATCGACGTTAAGCACGGGGGAAAGGGAGCAATCGCTGAAAAATCAAGCTGCTGATGATAGCACAGTGGCGACGATCACCTTTTCCCTTGATCTATTTTCAGCGCCTGATGGCACCCGAAAACAAAGCCCCCCGCCCTAATTGTGCGATGAATTTGGAAACCAGTTTGTCTTTGTGTGTTGTGTGCAGGGCAAACCACTGAAAGAGAAAGTCCACAACGGTTTCAGGCGTTTGCAAACTGGCGCGATAACGCTGTATAAAATTCTTGAGCTGCGCCAACAGCATCCTGTGTTCCTGCTTATGTTCTGCCAGCTGTGGATAAGCCACATCGGCCATGATATTTTCTTCACTGGTGAAGTGGAAATCAGCGTATTTGTGAATTTCGTGCAACGTGCGTTCGATGCGCTCTTTTGTTGCACCGGTATCAGACTCGACCGACAAATCACGAATCAGGCTGAGGAAAATCCGGTGTTCAGAATCGATCCGCTCATGTCCGACTTCAAACTTACTATCCCAAGCAAGGGTAATTGCCATTTCGATCTCCCATCGAAAGCATTATTATTGAATTCATATTTGGCGACTTGCATTGTATCGCCAACGGGCAAAAACTTCGGGTGTTCATGCTGTTACGCCACAACACCCTGAACAAACTTGCGGCTGTTGCCCACCTCGCGCTATAGTTCGGGCGCGAACGGGAGAGAGCGGTAACAGGTTTCCCCGCCGCCGAAGGCGCAATCCACCCGGAAACGCTCAGGCAAAAGGACCGTTCGTGCAATGAACTCTGGAGAGCGGCGCTTACGAAAAAGCGTCCACCGATGGGGCAACGCGGCGGAATTGATTCCAAGGCGATAATCTCTCAGGTACCAAGGACAGAGGGGTGAACTCGATTTGAGTTCGCCCTTTTTTTGTTTCTGAAAAAAGTTTCAACACCTTCTTTCAAGGGATTGATATGACACAGAAAACTGTCCTGAACGCGGCGCATCGCCGGTTCGGTGCCAAGATGGTTGATTTTGGCGGCTGGGACATGCCACTGCACTACGGCTCGCAGCTTGAAGAGCACCATATCGTGCGTCGCGACTGCGGCATGTTTGATGTTTCACACATGTGTGCGCTGGATGTGGCCGGGCCGGATGCCAAAGCCTTCCTGCTGCGACTGATCGCCAACAACGTCGAAAAGCTCAACGAGCCGGGCAAGGCGCTCTACAGCGCCATGCTCAATGACGCCGGCGGAGTGATAGATGATCTTATCGTCTATTACATCAACGACACACACTACCGCGTCGTCATCAACGCTGGCACCACCGAGAAGGATCTAGCGTGGATGAGTGCCCGTCTGGCGGAATGGACGCTCGAAGCCGTCTGTATTCCCAGACGCGATCTGGCGATCATCGCTGTTCAGGGACCCAACGCCAAAGCCAAAGTATGGCAGGTGCTACCCGAGACCTGCGCCGCCAGTGAAGGCTTGAAACCCTTCAATTCAACGACGGTCGGCGACTACTTTATTGCCAGCACCGGCTATACCGGTGAAGACGGCTTTGAAATCACCCTCCCCTCAAGCAAAGCCGATGCCCTTTGGCAGGCACTGGCCGATGCCGGCGTCAAACCGATCGGCCTTGGCGCGCGCGACACCTTGCGCCTCGAAGCCGGGATGAATCTCTACGGCCAAGACATGGACGAGAGCATCTCGCCCCTTGATGCCGGACTGGCCTGGACGATTGATCTCATTGCAACACGTGATTTTGTCGGCAAAGCCGCCTTGCTTGCCCAGCCGCAACAGAAACAGTTTCTCGGCCTGCTACTGATCGACAAGGGCGTACTGCGCGCCCATCAAAAGGTCATTACAGCGCAAGGCGAAGGCGAAATCACCAGCGGCACCTACTCGCCAAGCTTGCAACAATCAATCGCTCTGGCCCGCCTGCCGCTGGGCGTCGCCTTGGGAGACGACGTCAAAGTTGAAATTCGCGACAAACTTCTGATCGCAAAAGTAGTCAAGCCCTGCTTCGTGCGCAAGGGAAAAGCAATTCTTAACTAACTGCAACGAACACCGCAGGCACGGCGAAATACAAAGCCGGAAATTGTTTTGCTTTATATTTTCTCGCGCTACCTGCCATACCTGCTGTGTTCGCCGTGCTCAACATCATTTCTATTTTCGAGGAGTCACCAATGAACGTTCCAAGCAATCTCAAGTACACCAAGAGCCACGAGTGGGTGCGTAGCGAAGCCGACGGCACCATCACAGTCGGCATTACCGAACATGCGCAGGATCTGCTGGGCGACCTCGTTTTTATCGACCTGCCGGAGATTGGCAAGGAATTCGCTGCCGAACAGGAAGCCGCCGTTGTTGAATCGGTAAAAGCCGCCGCCGATGTCTATGCACCGCTTGCCGGCACTGTCATCGCCGTCAACGAAACGCTCTCAAACGCACCGGAATCGGTTAATCAAGACGCCTTCGCGGCGTGGCTATTCAAGATGAAGCCGTCTAACCCCGCTGATGTGGACAAACTCCTTGATGCAGCGGCCTACACCGCGAGCACCGCTGAATAAGCACCCGGTCTGGAAGGCAGAATCCATGCGGATCTTCAAGCTAACCCCCTGAAGAACCATAAAGCACGCGCCTTCCAGCCATGCCCTCCTGAGCTACCTGAAATACCCCGACCAACCCTGATGTAACACTTCAGAACGCACACCATGCCCCAGACCCTTCCCCTTTCTGCACTTGAGCAACGTGATGAGTTCATCACCCGCCACATCGGCCCCTCGGCTGATGATCTGCCTGCCATGCTCGCCGCCATCGGCGCGCCCAGTGTTGATGCGTTGATCGGCGAGACCGTGCCGGCGGCAATTCGCCTGCGCACCCCGATGCCGCTGGCTGATGCGCTGCCCGAAGTCGAGGCGCTGGCCAAACTCAAAGCCATCGCCGGCAAAAACTGCATCAACAAATCGCTGATCGGCATGGGGTACTACGACACGCTCACGCCCAACGTTATCCTGCGCAACGTGCTGGAGAATCCGGGCTGGTACACGGCCTACACACCCTATCAGGCGGAGATCGCGCAAGGCCGGCTCGAAGCGCTGCTCAACTACCAGCAGATGGTCATCGACCTCACCGGGCTGGAGCTTGCCAACGCCTCGCTACTTGACGAGGCCACTGCAGCGGCTGAAGCAATGACCATGGCACGGCGCGTTTCCAAAGCGAAGTCACAACTCTTCTTCGTTGATGATGCCTGCTTCCCGCAAACCATCGACGTTCTCAAAACGCGCGCCGGTTTTTTCGGATTTACGCTTGTTTTCGGACGCCCGGAAGAAGCTGCGCAACAGGAAGTCTTCGGCGCACTCTTCCAGTACCCGAACGATAAAGGCGAAATCACCGATCTCTCCGGCCCGATTGCCGCCGTCAAGTCACGTGGCGGTGTCGTCGCCGTAGCCTCCGACCTGATGGCACTGGTCCTGCTCAAGTCGCCCGGCACGATGGGCGCTGACATCGCACTTGGCTCGTCGCAACGTTTTGGCGTGCCGATGGGCTTCGGCGGCCCGCATGCGGCGTTCTTCGCCACGCGCGACGAACACAAGCGCTCGGTTCCCGGGCGCATCATCGGCGTCTCGGTCGACGCACGTGGCAACAAGGCGCTGCGCATGGCACTGCAAACCCGCGAACAGCACATTCGCCGCGAAAAAGCCAACTCCAACATTTGTACCTCGCAGGTATTACTCGCCAACATGGCCGGCATGTACGCCGTGTATCACGGCCCGCAGGGACTGCGCGCCATCGCCAACCGCATTCACCGCCTGGCCGCTCTGCTCGCTGAAGGATTGAAGCGTGCCGGCCTGACGGTTGAACACAAACATTTTTTCGACACCCTGCGCATTGATCTTGGCGCCCGTGCACTCAGCGTTTATCAGGCGGCACTGGCGGCAGGCTTCAACCTCCGTCAGGCGGCCAACGGGGTTCTGGCCATTGCTTTCAACGAAAAATCCAGCCGCGACGATGTGGCCACGCTGATCAAGCTGATCACCGGCGTATCGGCTGACGCCGACATCGACGTCATCGATGTTCAGTTGCAGCAAAATGATCCGACGTTGCCGGCCGCCTTGCGCCGCACTGATGCCATTCTCACGCATCCCGTATTCAGTAGTTACCACACCGAGCACGAGATGCTGCGTTATCTCAAGCGGCTGCAAAACAAGGATCTGGCGCTCGACCACTCAATGATCGCGCTCGGCTCGTGCACCATGAAGCTGAACGCCACGAGCGAGATGATTCCGGTCACTTGGCCGGAGTTTGGTGACATTCACCCCTTCGCCCCGATTGATCAGGCACAGGGCTACATGGAAATGATCGGCGGCCTGGAAAACTGGCTCAAGGTGATTACCGGCTTTGACGCCATCTGTATGCAACCGAACTCCGGCGCACAAGGCGAATACGCCGGCATTCTGGCCATCACCCGCTACCACGCGAGCCGTGCTGACGCACATCGCAATATCTGCCTGATCCCGAAATCCGCACATGGCACCAACCCGGCCACCGCACAAATGTGCGGGCTGCAGATTGTCATCGTCGACTGTGATGAACGCGGCAACGTTGATGTCGCCGACCTCAAGGCCAAAGCAGCGCAGCATTCCGTCAACCTGGCCTGCCTGATGATCACCTACCCGTCGACCCATGGCGTCTTTGAGGAAGCCATCAGCGACATCTGCACCATCATCCACAGCCACGGCGGCCAAGTGTATATGGACGGCGCCAACCTCAACGCACAGGTTGGTCTGACCTCGCCCGGCCTGATCGGCGCCGACGTGAGCCACATGAATCTGCACAAGACCTTCGCCATCCCGCACGGCGGTGGCGGCCCGGGCATGGGGCCGATCGGGCTCAAGGCCCATCTCGCGCCCTTTATGGCCAACCATGCCGTGCAAAGCATTGAAGGACCACACGCCGGGCAAAGCGCGGTATCTGCCGCGCCCTGGGGATCGGCCTCCATCCTGCCCATCTCATGGATGTACATTGCCATGATGGGTGGCAAGGGCCTCACACGGGCCACCGAAGTGGCCATCCTCAACGCCAACTACATTGCCACACGACTCAACCCCCATTACCCGGTGCTGTACACCGGCACGCACGGCCGCGTAGCCCACGAGTGCATTCTCGATATCCGTCCGATCAAGGCGGCAACGGGCATTGCCGAAATCGACATCGCCAAACGCCTGATGGACTATGGCTTTCATGCGCCGACAGTGAGCTTCCCCGTTGCCGGCACGATCATGGTCGAGCCCACCGAATCGGAATCAAAGGCCGAACTCGACCGCTTCATCGCCGCCATGATTTCCATCCGCGAGGAAATCCGCAAGATCGAGCAAGACATCTGGCCTGCCGACAATAACCCGCTCAAAAACGCCCCGCACACGCAAGCTGACATTGTCGATGCCGGATGGGATCGCCCGTACAGCCGTGCAGAAGCCGTATTCCCGCTGCCCTTTGTCGCCGCCAACAAATTCTGGCCAAGCGTTAATCGTATCGACGACGTGTATGGTGACCGCAACCTGTTCTGCGCCTGTGCGCCCATTTCCGACTATTGAGGACGCATTACAAATCTGGCATTGTTCACGTGGAAGTACGCTAGTTTCCGGGAATTGACCGCATGAACAGAATATTTTTTTGGCGTCAGTCGTTAAAGACGAGAGTGACCCTGCTCACTCTCGTCATTTTCACGATCAGCATCTGGTCGCTCGCCTTTTTCGCCAGTCGGATGCTACGCGAGGACATGCAGCGCCTGTCCGGCGAACAGCAGTTCTCGACAGTTTCGTTCATGGCAGCGCAGCTCAATAGTGAATTGAATGCCCGAGTACAAGCGCTCGAGAATCTTGCCGAAAAAATCCCTCCGGCCATTATTTCCAGCCCGGCCTCGCTGCAAACAGTGCTTGAACAGCACGAGGATCTACACAAACTTTTTAATGCCGGCCTGATCATTACCGGACTCGACGGCATCGCCATTGCCGACTTTCCGCTCTCTTCGGGACGTATCGGGATCAATTATAGCGACAGGGATTTCATGATCAGCGCCCTCAAAGAGGGTAAAACGGTCTTTGGGCGGCCGGTCATGGGCAAAAAGTCAAATGCACCAGTTCTCGTTATGACCGCCCCGATTCGGGGTTATACGGGCAACGTGATCGGTGCGTTGACGGGTGGGACTAATCTGGGATTACCCAATTTTCTTGACAAATATACGGAAAACCCCAATGGCAAAGCCGGTGGATTCCTCATCGTTTCTAGAAATGATCGCTTGGTCGTAACCGCCACAGACAAATCCATGTCGATGGAGCCCAGCCCGCCTCCAGGCGTCAACCCGATCATTGATCGATTCCTTAAGGGGTTTGAAGGCTCGGTCATTTTTACCAATCCGCAGGCTGTCGAGCAACTGGTTTCGATCAAGGGTGTGCCGATCGCAAATTGGTACATCACAGCACACCTCCCCATCACCGAGGCTCTGGCGCCGATTCGCACGATGCTAGTCAACATAACGCTGGCCACGCTCTTTCTCACCCTGATCTCTGGTGCATTAATTTGGTTATTATTGCGCCGCCAACTCGCCCCCTTGTTTTTTACCGCGCGCACGCTCGCCACCTACGCATCGAACGACCAGGTACCGCCGCCCTTGCCCATCAAATACCCGGACGAAATCGGCCAACTGATCAGCGGCTTCAACCAACTGCTGGGGAAACTCGGGCAAAGGGAAGAGCAAGTACGAAAGATGGCCTTCCATGACTCGCTGACGGGTCTTCCCAACCGTCGGCTGCTTGAGGACCGACTGAACCAGGCCATGGCGGCCAGCAAACGCAGCGGGTGTTATAGCGCGCTGATATTCCTTGATCTGGACAATTTCAAGCCTCTCAACGATATCCACGGCCATGAGGCAGGTGATTTGCTACTGGTTGAGGTCGCGCAGCGCCTGAAAGCCGGTGTACGCGAGTCCGATACCGTCGCGCGTATTGGTGGCGATGAATTTGTTCTCATCATTAGTCAGTTAGCGACCGATAGAGCCGAGTCCATCGTTCAAGCCAGGATCGTTGCCGAAAAAATCCGCAGCAGTTTAGCGGAAACCTATCAGCTGACGATACAACACGAGGGAGAAGCTGAAAATACCGTTGAGCATCATTGCTCGGCCAGTCTCGGGGTAGTGTTGTTTCTCAACCATGAAGCCAGCCGGGAAGACCTCTTCAAGTGGGCCGATTCAGCCATGTATCAAGCCAAGGATGGCGGGCGTAACATGATCCAGTTTGCATCAAGAACAACGCACTCGGAGCCGCTGGATATAAGACCAAGCTCTTCGACGAGCTTCGTGCGACTGAGCTGGCATTCAAGTTACGAATGTGGGCATGCCTTGATCGATGCACAACACCGGGGACTTTTTGCGGACGCTAACGAACTCCTCAATGCCATACTCGCCCAGCAATCAAGGGAAGAGGTCGCTACGTTGATTGATGGCCTGATCCACGATGTTGTTCAACATTTCAAGGACGAGGAAAGCATCCTCAACCACATCGGCTTTCCCGATGTCGAACAACACGCCGCCATCCACCACACGCTGACCGACAAGGCCGTCGAACTGCTGGGCTGTTTCAACGCAGGAACACTTGAACTCGGCAAGCTCTTTGATTTTTTGGCCACCGATGTGGTTGCCAAACACATGCTCGGAAAAGATCGCGAGTTTTTCGCGTACCTAGAAACCAAACGTTAAACACCAGAGGTGAATGAATAAGCAGAAACTGACCTTCCTGATCGAATGGCTACGTGCCGCAACGCGCCTATCAAACCCAGTCAGGCATTGGTCAATGCCGCAACCGCCATCACCGCCTTGCTGGTTTACACCTTGAACTGGGGACGTCATGCCGAAGCCACGATCATCACGGTGATGCTGATATTCTTCACCTTGTCCGCAGGCAACCATGCGGCTACAGCTTACTTTGAGCACAACCTGAAACCCGTCAACCTGCTGCGCCCGCTCATGACACGGCTGTTGATTGCTTTTCTGCTTCCGGCCATGAGCAAAGCATCAGCCCAGTAAGGCGCATCACAAAGAGAAGTCTCAGGCGGCTTGCCCCTACTCCTGGTATGACCTAACTTTTCAGTCCGGGCATCGATTCTCATACAATAAGCACACATGAAAACGTTAACACGCCAGTTTCGCCTTTATCTGACGGGGACGATCATCCTTGTCGCCGGCTTGCTGGGCGCCTTGTCAATTTATGTCATGGCTGACAATGACTCAAGCAATGCCATCGGCTACGAAATCGTCGACGGCCATGCGTATGCCATCATGGCGCATGAGTCCAAAAGTTACCGCCATGATCTGGAACGCTTTGGCGGCAAGGCCGCCGTCATGGCTGATGACTTCAACCGCTGGTTTTCCGGACTATGGCGAGGGAAGCGTCTGGCCTACACTGTGGGCGTTCTTGGCATTGGAATCGCCCTGATGTTCTTCCGCGCCGCCCGCCGACAAACCCGCAAACGCTAACTCACAAGTTAAAAATGAAATCGACGCTCATCCTGATTCTCATCGGCCTGGCCATTTCATCAAATCCCGGGTTTTCTAAAACCCCGGGGGAAGACGCAACTGTCCAGTCAGCCACCGACACCACAACGGCCGTTCTTGAGGTCGACGGGGTACCCGATAGCAAAACAATGGAAAGGGACTTGCAGCGCCTGAACTGGAAACAATTCAGGTCAATCGTCGAGGCCGTCCCGAAACTAAAAGCTGACATCGAGGCCTATGGCCCGATCGGTTGGAAAATCGTCAGGACAAACTACACAAACTACGGCTGGAAGAAAAACATCGACAAGCTTGACGATGAGCAAAAACAACTGCTGGCCGAACTTATCCAGAACGCCAAAGCCGCCAAATAATCGTAATGACCGGCAGATAAGTCGGCAATTTTCAGGGAGAGCATCATGCTGGGATTGGGAGATTGGGGGGTAAGTCTGGCTTATCTCTTGACGCTGGCGTCTGCCGCATTGTGCGCGGTGTACGGCTTTATCAACTGGAACAAGCCGAGCCCGGAAGATGAGATCAAGGAAATCGCTGAAGAAGAAGAGTGGGAAAAGGGAGAAGTCAATTGAATACCACTGTTGTCATCACCACCCTCATCTATCTGGTCATTACGGCCGGGCTCGGCTATCTCGGCTACACTCAGACCACCAGCTCGAAGGACTATCTGCTGGCCGGGCGCAAGGTTCATCCCGTGATCATGGCCATCTCCTATGGCTCGACCTTCATCTCAACAGCAGCCATCGTCGGTTTTGGCGGTGCGGCATCCAAGTTTGGCATGAGCTTGCTCTGGCTGACTGTACTCAACATCGTCCTTGGAATTTTCATTGCGTTCGTGGTGTTCGGCAAACGCACCCGGGCCATGGGACACGCGCTGGATGCGCACACCTTCCCGGAATTCCTCGGCAAGCGCTTTGATTCGAAATTTCTTCAGATCGCATCCGCTGCACTGATTTTTATCGCCATGCCGCTTTACGCCGGCGCGGTCATGCTGGGCGGCGTCAGCTTTCTGACTGTTGCGCTGGGCCTGTCGCAAAACATGGCACTACTGACCATCGTAAGTATTGTTGGCACCTACGTCATGATGGGCGGTATGAAAGGCGTGATGTACACCGACGCCTTCCAGGGCGGCATCATGGTTATCGGCATGATCATTCTGCTCTGGTTCACCTACAGCGCACTGGGCGGCATCGTACCCGCCCATGAGCAACTGACCGCACTGACGGTCAAGGTACCGCCAGCATGGGTCGAACAAGGGCATCGCGGCTGGACATCCATGCCAGAACTTTTCTCGCCGCTGTGGTGGACACTGATCTCAACCATCGTGCTCGGCGTCGGCATCGGCGTGTTGGCGCAACCGCAACTTGTGGTTCGCTTCATGACGGTGAAGAGCGACCGCGAGCTTAATCGCGGTGTGGCCATTGGCGCGGTGTTTATCATGATAATGGCCGGCGTAGCCTATATCGTCGGATCGTTATCCAATGTTTTTTTCCTCAGCGCAACCGGCAAGGTGGCGATTGCCGCTGCCGGCTCACCGGACAACGTCATTCCGCTCTTCATCAAGCAGAATCTGCCTGAGTGGTTCACGGCAGTGTTCATGATCACCCTGCTCTCGGCCGCCATGTCGACCATGAGCTCACAGTTCCACACCATGGGGTCAGCGGTAGGTCATGACATCCTGGAAAAAGGCATGGGCATTAAATCCGGAAAGCCGGTTCGGGTGATACGCATGGCCATGGCACTTGCCATTCTGACCAGTACGCTGACAGCCTATTTTCTGCCCGGTTTCTTCAAGGACGGGGCAACAATCATAGTCAACGGCACCGCCTTATTTTTTGGCCTGTGTGCCGGGGCCTTCCTGGCCATTTACGGCTTGGGCCTGTATTGGAAAGGCTTGACCAGAGCCGGTGCGATTAGCGGATTCTTGAGCGGCCTCGTGGTTAGCGTGATCATTCTGTTCTTTGTCTTTGAGAAGGTGGCCAAACCGCTCGGTCTGTGCAACGCCCTTTTTGGCATTCCCTCGTTTGGCGCGGGAACCCCGTTCAAGGACATTGACCCACTGGTTTACGCCGTACCGGTGTCTTTGGTATTTACAGTGCTCGTCAGCTTATTCAGCAAGAAACATAATGCTGCGCACCTGGCCACCTGCTTTCCCATGAGAAAGTAGTTTTTCTTGTTATTCCCTGTAGTCACTTTTCCTTCAGGTAAGATGCTCCTTACATTTCCACAGCGAAAATTGCCATGACAGAAATTCAACGCGACTTGACCCGCAACACACTGGCCGTTCTCTGCATCCTGCTTTTGATTTCCGCCTCACTCTGGGTGCTCCGGCCATTTCTGGCCGCTATGGTCTGGGCAATCATGGTTGTGGTGGCGACCTGGCCCTTACTTAAGTCGCTGGAGCAGCGTTTGGGCGGTCGACGCGGGTTGGCCGTATCAGTCATGACTCTGGGCATGCTCCTGTTGCTGGTTATTCCGCTGTGGTTGGCGATTGGCACTATTGCCGAGCACGCCGAAGACATTGCCAACGTGGCCAGGAAAATGTTTGCTTCGGGCTTGCCGCCGTTGCCCGAGTGGGTGGGAAACTTGCCGCTGATTGGTGAAAGAATAACGGACTTATGGGGGCAACTGGCTGATGCCGGAGCGCAGGGACTATTCGCCAAGGTTGAGCCCTACGCGGCGCAATCCGGAAAATGGCTTCTGACTGAAGTTAGGGGACTGGGATTCATGCTGGTTCAGTTTTTGCTCATCGTGGCCCTGGCTGCCGTTCTGTATGCCAACGGTGAAGCAGGCGCGATCAAAGTCCGGCGCTTTGGCCGTCGGCTGGCAGGTGATCGCGGTGAAAACGCCATCATTCTGGCCGGCCAGGCGATCCGTGGCGTCGCACTGGGGGTCGGAGTGACCGCCATGGTGCAAACGGTACTGGGCGGTATCGGGCTGGCGATTGCCGGCGTTCCTTTCGCGTCGCTACTCTCGGCATTGATGCTGATGCTCTGCATCGCTCAGCTCGGGCCGGGGCTCATTCTATTCCCCGCCGTCGGCTGGCTGTTCTGGCAAGGTGACACGAGTTGGGGAGTATTCCTTCTGGTGTGGAGCGTGATTGATGTATCTTTGGATAACTTTCTGCGCCCCGCGCTCATCA
The DNA here is from genome assembly GCA_038203745.1 of Burkholderiales bacterium. Classification (GTDB taxonomy): domain Bacteria; phylum Pseudomonadota; class Gammaproteobacteria; order Burkholderiales; family Rhodocyclaceae; genus Propionivibrio. The sequence continues at coordinate 27,639 of JBBRDR010000015.1, forward strand.
AAAAAGGTGCTGACTTACCCTTACTTCTTATTTTTTCCGGCGTCATTGGCGGCATGTTGGGCTTTGGGCTAATCGGAATTTTTGTTGGTCCGGTAGTGCTGGCGGTATCCTATACGCTGCTTGAGGCTTGGATTGCCGAAGCACTGGATAGCACAAACACCTGACAGAATTCGCTAATAGTTTTTGTTAGTTGTGTGCGGCGCAAAGAACAAGGGGTGCCAAGGCCCATCCTTGGATTCAGTCCACTTTGATTCACTGATCACTGAAGGAGCGCGAGCATGGTTAAATCAAATTACGAGCTGAGCAAGTTTTCGGCAGAACGGCTTGGGGGCGGAATTCAACCCTTCTCCGACTATGCCGGCCAGGTTCTGCTCATTGTAAACACCGCCAGCCATTGTGGCTTTACCCCACAATACGAAGGCCTTGAAGCACTCTACCAGCAGTATAAAGAACGCGGTCTGGTCATTCTTGGATTCCCATGTAACCAGTTTGGCGCGCAGGAACCGGGCGCGGCCACCGAGATTGCCAGCTTTTGCCAGAAGAACTATGGTGTCAGCTTTCCGATGTTTGACAAAATTGATGTCAACGGTGACACCACGCACCCGCTCTACCAGTACTTGAAAAAGTCAGCGCCGGGCCTTCTCGGCAGCCAGGGCATCAAATGGAATTTCACAAAATTCCTGATCAACCGAGAAGGCAAAGTGATTAAGCGTTACGCGCCGGCCCTCGCACCAGAAGCAATAGCCAAGGATATTGATGCACTGCTTTAGCTTGTGTTCAATGAACCTATAAATCTCATTCAACACAGAGAACACGGAGAAAAACATGCCCCGAAGGAAATCCTCTTGGGGGACAGATAACAGCGCGAAGCCTCCCTGAAAAGGGACAAAGGCTTACGTGAAATTGATCAATCACCTGCAAGGTGAGCCTCTTTTTCCTCTGTGTGCTCTGTGGCTCTGTGATCTCCGTGTTAAAAGCGGTTTCAACTGCGTTTTATAGGATTAAGGAATGTACGGCCACTCGATTTCGTCACTACGCTCGACACCGGCTGTCATGGCCCGGCACAGGGCGACAAACTCCTGCATTCCAGCCGTTTGAAACTTCCGCTTGTGCCAGAGAAACTGAAATTGCCGGAGCAGATCAAGCTCCGGTGTTTCAATGGCCACCAGACTACCGCGCCGGAAGGCTTCACGCAGCGCCAGTCTTGAAATGCAGCCAATACCGAGGCCAAACTCCACCGCCCGCTTGATGGCTTCGGTATGCTCAAGCTCCAGCCGCACTTTTAATTCAGAATGATGATGCCGCAACGCCTGATCCAGCGTTTCGCGCGTGCCTGACCCCGCCTCGCGGACGATCCAGTGTTCGTTTTGAAGTTCGGCCAGAGTCGCCGAACCTTTAGCCGCCAAAGGATGGGCCGGCGCGCAGAACACGACCAACTCATCGTTCACCCAGGGCACGGCCACCAGATCAGGATGCCGGCAGTTACCTTCGATCAGCCCCAGATCAAGTTCGTAGCGCGCCACCTGGTCGACAATCGTTACCGTGTTATGCACCTGCAAGCGGGCGGAACTCTCAGAATGCCGCTTGAGATAGTCCGCCACAATCAATGTCGCCAGATAGTTGCCGATGGTCAATGTGGCGCCGATGCGCAACAGGCCAAAACCGGCGTGGCCTTCCAGCACCGTTTCAACGGCTTCGGCACGCTCAATCAACTCCAAAGCCTGCGGTAACAGGGATTGCCCAAGCTCGTTAAGGCGCAAGGTCTTGCCAACTCGGTCAAAAAGCTGCGTCGCGTACAAACGCTCCAATTCACCCAGTGCCGTGCTGGTGGCGGACTGGGAGAGCGAAAGCGTTTCAGCCGCACGCGTAACGCTTTCTTCCCGGGCAACTGCAGCAAAAACCGCCATTTGTCGCAAGGTGAATTTCATATCTACTCCATAGATATTTGTTATTCAAACAATCTGTTTTACAGATATATTATCGCGGAATAGAATCAATGGCATCCAAAACTGTCATAGGCTAGACCATGAGCAATCTATCCACCCAACACGTCCTCTCGATCCACCACTGGAACGACAGCCTTTTCAGCTTCCGCACCACGCGCGATGCCGGATTGCGCTTTATCAACGGCCAGTTCGTGATGCTCGGTCTGGAACAGGAAGGACGACCGCTGACACGCGCCTACAGCATCGCCAGCGCCAACCACGACGAGTTTTTGGAGTTTTTCAGCATCAAGGTTCCGAATGGGCCACTGACCTCGAAGTTACAACATCTGTCGGTCGGCGATGCCGTCGTGGTCAGCCGAAAACCCACCGGTACGCTGGTGCTGCGCGACCTGAAACCGGGCAAAAACCTCTACCTGCTGGCCACCGGCACCGGTCTCGCGCCCTTCATCAGCCTGATTCAGGATCCTGAGAGTTACGAGCGTTTTGAGAAAATTGTGCTGGTCCACGGCGTACGCACGGCAAGCGAACTGGCCTACCGCGACTTCATTACCCGCGAGCTCCCGAATCACGAGTATTTCGCTGATATGGTGCGCGACAAGCTGATTTATTACCCGACCGTCACCCGCGAACCTTTTTCCAATCAAGGTCGGATCACGCACTTGATTGAGAACGGCAAACTGTTTGCCGACATTGGCCTGCCCGCGCTTGATCCGGCACATGATCGGGTCATGATCTGCGGCAGCCCGGCCATGATCAAGGATTGCTGCACACTGCTTGACCAGCGCAGATTCGAAATATCACCGTACATCGGTGCTACGGGCGATTACGTTATTGAGCGCGCTTTCGTCGAGAAGTAACTCCGGCTGAATCGCCCGCCATCAAATTCCCAGATCGGTGACCCGAACGGATACGGTCAACGCCGGAACCTGCCCAAGCGGCCCGATAAAACTTCCCGAGACCGGGGGGACGGCTTCGGGATGCCGTGCCACGGCAACCGGGATGTGGTGGTTACTGATGATCATGCCACTGGTCGGATCAAAACCCTTCCATCCCGGACCGGGCAAATAGACTTCAGCCCAGGCGTGAGTGCTGGCATTCCCCGACTCGTTATCCGGCATATGCAGATAGCCACTGACAAAACGGCTCGCAAAACCCATATAACGACAGGCTTCAATGAACAGTGCCGCAAAGTCGCGACACGAACCGCTGTTCAGGCGTAGCGTCGTGGCGGGGGATTGAACACCCTCTTCCTCGCGGATCTGGTAGGTGAATTGATTGGCAATTACACAATTCAGCTGTGAAAGCAGTGTTAACGTCTCGAACGGCCGTTGCAGCAGTCCCAGGCCATTCAGCCATTCGTGGATGGCGGGTCGATCGTTCAAATACACGCTCTGTTTAAAAGGTGCGAGATCGGGCTGCTCGTCGATTGCATAGTCAAACGGACAGTTGGTCGCGTAATCCTCCATCAATAGATTCAGTGGGGCATCCTCATAAACAGAGATGACCACTTCACTCAGCACACGCAAAGTGTCCGAGATCCCGCCGAAGCTGGCCGTGGCAACAGAATTTCCGAGCGCATCCTGATACCACCGTACCGTATTGGCAGGAAAGATATCGAGTTTTGAGGATTCGATCCGCAGACTGTGGTTTGCCAGCGGGCGCAAGCGCAAACGGTGCGGTTGCAGCGCAACCGGGACTGAGTACACATATTCGGTTACGTGAGAGATATTGAGTCGTCGCATGATTTCTTCCTATTCATTCAGCAGAGGCTAGTGTAGCGCTTAAACACGAATACGTACGGCACAGCAAGCATCCGCCGAGCCCGTTTACGCTAAACTCCGACATCCTTGAATTTCAAGCCAAGACTGACCTTCGCACCTTCTCCCTGATGCCCCGCCCCTTACTTTCGACCTACCCGAGAAACAGCGACCGTTTCGATGAGATGATCACCGAGACCGGCCAGATGCGACCGGCATGGCAGTCGTTCTACGACCATCTCAACACCGCTTCGCCTGAACAAATGCGCCACCGGCTCAATTTTGTGCGCCGTCGTATTCAGGAGAACGGCGTTACCTATAACGTCTATGCTGACCCGAACGGTGCCGACCGGCCGTGGGAGCTTGATCCGCTGCCGATGATCCTGTCCGCTACCGAATGGAAAGAAATTTCAGGCGCAATCACACAAAGGGCTCGACTGCTCAATGCCGTGCTTGGTGATCTCTATGGCGAACAGACCTTGCTCAAGGATGGCACCCTGCCACCGGCACTGGTCTACGGACACAACGGCTTCCTCTGGCCATGTCAGGGGATAACCCCCCCCGGCAATACCTGGCTACACCTTTACGCGGTTGATCTCGCGCGTTCCCCGGACGGCCGCTGGTGGGTTATTGCTGATCGCACGCAAGCGCCCTCAGGCGCTGGCTACGCACTGGAAAACCGGATCATTGTTTCAAGTGTTTTTCCCGAACAGTTCCGCGATATGGGCGTGCAACACCTGGCCACCTTTTTCCGGACGCTACAAGAGAGCCTCGCGCAGGGCGCGCCACATGAAGGCGAATCCCCACTGATCGTTTTATTGACGCCGGGGCCCTACACGGAAACCTATTTCGAGCACGCCTACCTGGCACGCTACCTCGGCTATCCACTGGTAGAAGGGCCGGATCTGACAGTACGTGGTGAGGAAGTATTTCTAAAAACCCTGACGGGACTGCGTCGCGTCCATGCGATTCTTCGTCGCCTTGATGATGACTATTGTGACCCGGTTGAATTTCGCGGCGATTCGGCACTTGGCGTTCCCGGCCTGTTACAGGCGGTGCGCGCCGGCAAGGTGCTGGTTGCCAACGCTCTGGGTAGCGGGTTACTCGAATCTGCGGCACTGCCGGGCTTCCTGCCAGGGGCCTGCGAAAAATTGCTCGGCGAATCGCTACTCATGCCATCGGTCGGCACCTGGTGGTGTGGCGAACCGACGGCGCTTGATTTCACGATAAAAAATCTTGACCGTCTGGTCATCAAGGGCACGTTTCCTTCTCAGCGTATGGAACCTGTATTCGGAAACGAGTTAAGTGGTACGCAGCGGGAAACGATGATATCGCGCTTGCGTGCGCGACCGCGGGCCTATGTCGCGCAGGAACTGGTCAATTTTTCGCAGTCGCCGGCGTGGAGCACAGCACATGAGCGCAAGCTGTTGCCGCGCGGCGTTGCCTTGCGTGTTTATGCGGCCGCCTCACCGGAGGGCTACGTGATGATGCACGGCGGCCTGTCACGCGTTTCGGCAGATGCCAAAGCCCGCTATATTTCGATGGGGCGCGGCGGATCAAGCAAGGACACCTGGGTACTAAGTGAAGGGGCGGTCAACACCTTCAGCATGCTCAAGCATTCAATCGGCAAGGCGGACCTGATTCGCAGCGGCAGCAATCTATCTTCACGCGTGGTCGAAAATCTTTACTGGTTCGGCCGGTACACCGAACGCTGCGACAATTCGGCACGTCTATTGCGCGCCGGCGTCTCGCGATTGATCGATGCCAACGCCGACACAATGCCGGCACTGATCTCCGCCATTGATCTGTGTAGTTCACTCAAACTTTTACCTGACACTGAGGATGAGGCAGAACAGAAGAACCCTGTTTTGTACTCCACTTTTGAAGAGCGAATACTCACCGCAATCTGCGACGAAAAGTGGGGCGACGGTCTGGCCGGCAATATCCGTCGTCTGTTGTGGGTCGGCACGCAGGTGCGCGAGCGTTTCTCGCTCGACAACTGGCACGCGCTCAATCGCCTGCAGCGTCAGTTACAACACTACACCGTCGATCATCCCGCAATCAGCGATGCGCTGGCCTTTCTCGATCAGATACTGCTCACCTCGTCAACGCTGGCCGGGTTTGCCATGGACAACATGACACGGGACGATGGCTGGCGTTTTCTGCTGATCGGTCGACGCATCGAGCGGCTTATTTTCCTCTCCAAGGCCATCAGCCAGTTCCTCCGGCTCGAATCGACACGCGCTTCGGGCAGCATCGAATGGTTGCTTGAACTGGCGGACAGCATCATCACCTACCGCTCGCGCTACACGGCACAACCTGAACTGTTGCCCGCTCTCGACCTGATCGTCTTTGATACCGCCAACCCGCACGCCGTGATCTTTCAGCTGCAGAATCTGGTGCGTTACATCGCCCGGCTGGCCAGAGATCTGGGCGACCCGAATGATGACTCGCTACGCCCCGTCCTGGCGCGGTTGCAAGGCTTTGACCAGGGTCGCTTCGAGCGCATTGACTTTAGCGATTGCAACAACTGCGGCTCCTGCAACGATCTCGCCGACCTCCTCGACGAGATCTCTTTCGCCGCCGCCAATCTGTCGGATCAACTGGCCATGCGCTATTTCACTCATGTCGGCGATGTCGGTCGGCAGACTCTGGCGGCATAACATGCAGACATACGCCGCTCCCGCCCGCTATCATGTCGTTCATGAAACAAAATATGGCTACGCAAGCCCGGTTTCGCTATCGCACCAGCATCTGCATCTGTCACCACGCGATTGCCCCTGGCAAAGCTGTATCGCACACGAGCTCAGTATTAATCCGACACCGACACTCAAACGGACCGGGTTTGATCCCTTTGGCAATCCGATCACCGAGTTGGCTATCGAAGCGGCGCACAGCGAGTTGATCGTTCGTGCCGAAAGCATGATTGAAGTACGTCCGCATTTGCCGTTCAGATCGATCACGGATTCACAACCCGGATGCCTGGTCGACTCCCTGCCCTGGGAGCAGGTGCACAAGATACTGGCCTACGGTGCCAAACCGGTACTTCTTGAGGCCAACAAGTTCCTGTTTGAATCGCCATATGTTCGCGTCAAACACGAGTTTTCTGCATTTGCAAAAACCTGTTTTGCACCAGAACGCCCCTTGCTTGAGGCCGTACAGGCTTTGATGACCCACATCTACACCGAATTTGAATTCGATACCGAGGCCACGACGGTCGCCACACCGGTACTCAAGATACTGGAAGAAAAACGTGGCGTTTGTCAGGACTTTGCTCACCTGATGCTGGCCTGCCTGCGCTCGCTCGGATTATCCGCACGTTACGTGAGTGGCTACCTGTTGACACAGCCCCCTCCCGGGCAACCACGCATGGTTGGCGCAGATGCTTCTCATGCCTGGGTATCGGTATATTGCCCAAACACCGACGGTGGAATGTGGGTCGACTTTGATCCGACCAACAACATCCTTCCCGATACCCAGCACATTACCTTGGCTTGGGGGCGAGACTTCGGCGATATTTCTCCGCTGCGTGGCGTAATCCTCGGTGGCGAAGAGCACGATCTCGACATCGCGGTAACCGTTACGCCGTGTGCCTGAAGCCGGGGGCACGCTACCGAACACGGCCATTAACGCCCCTGATTTCAATGACCGGAACGACGCCCTGAACGGCCATTTGGCTTGGCTAACGGGTTGTGTATATCAAGCGTCAGAACCGCCCGGATGGGCTTGTACTTACCGAGGCTGACGATTAGTATGGACTGGCCTGTTCCAGCGATAAGATCAGCATTTCAAGGGGAGCAACTTAATGCCGAACCGTCGAGACTTCCTGCAAACCTTGGCACTCGCCCCTTGCCTGCTGCATAGCCGGTCACTGTGGGCAGCGGCTGATGGCGCACAGATCGCGCTCGTCATCGGCAATGCCGCCTATCCCCAGGCCGGGCTGGTCAATCCGACCCACGATGCCAAGGCCATGCACACGCTGCTCGACAAAGCCGGCTTCAGCGTCGACCTCCAGCTTGACGCCAGTCGTACGGCCATGCATGACGCCATCGAGCGCTTCGGCAAACGTGCACAGTCATCGACCACCAAGCTTGCCGTGTTTTATTACGCCGGTCACGGAGCCCAACTCGACTGGCGTAACTACCTTTTGCCTGTCAATGTCGCCGTGAGCTCCGCCGCCACCTTAAAGGCCGACTGCATCGACCTTGGCCAAGTCCTTGATCACTTTGTCCAGGCGCAGCGCAAGAGCGCGGGGAAAAACTTCGTAGTCATCCTCGACGCCTGCCGCGACAACCCCTTCGGCACCGCCTTCAAGCCACAGAACAAGGGACTGAGCCAGTTTGACGCACCGGTCGGCAGCTTGCTCGCCTATTCCACCGCACCAGGCAACGTCGCCTCCGACGGCACAGGCCAGCATGGGCTCTATACCGAAAACCTGATGAAGGAACTGTCCCACCCGGCTGTGCGCATCGAGGATGCGCTGAAGCGGGTACGGCTCAGCGTCCGCCTGTCCTCAAACGGCGAACAAATTCCCTGGGAGTCCACCTCGCTCGAAAGCGATGTCTTCATCTTTCCGCACACGGCAAAAAATTTGTCCGAGGACGAGCTGGAACGACAAATTGAAGAAGAGGTGGCCTATTGGGAACGCATCAAAAACTCGCGCCGCGCGGACGACTGGGTCGCCTACCTGCGCACCTTCCCGAACGGCCGTTTCAGTGAAATCGCCCAGGCCCGGCTGAACCGATTGCTGGCCAGCCCGCAAACACGCCAGAGCCCCGGTGCGGCGAAACCCAAAGACGACGCGGCCAGCAGGGAGTCTGCGGACTTGAGGGAGGGTAATGCCTTCGTACCCGCCGAAACGCTCGCGGCGGTCTCCAGCAACCCGTACTCGGCCGGTCGCTTCCCGCTCGGGCGCAAGTTTACGGTCAAAGATTCTTACATGCTGCGCGAAAGCGACCTGTTCAC
>JBBRDR010000016.1:0-35054 GCA_038203745.1 Burkholderiales bacterium
CGATTCAGGAAGGGCAGTTTGTGTCAGCCAACAGCCTTGGTTTCATGGGCGGCTTCCCGTCCTCACGGCACTATCTTTCCTGCTCGGTCATCGCCGGCAAGGAAGAAACCATGCAGCGTGACGACTGGTATTCGACCTCACGTGATGCGCAACACATTGCCTCGCCTGAAAGCATTGGGGATTACGCTGCGCGGCGTGCGCTATCCCGACTTGGCGCGCGCAAGATTAAGACCTGCAAGGTGCCTGTGTTGTTTGAAGCACCACTTGCCGCGTCACTGATTGGAAGCTTTATACACGCGGTCAGTGGCGGCAGTCTGTACCGCAAGACATCGTTCCTGGTGGATAGTCTCGGTAAAGACGTCTTCTCCAGAGAGATTCAGATCAGCGAGCGCCCGCATCTGCGTGGCGGGATGGCGAGTGGTTTTTTTGACAGCGAAGGCGTGGCTACGCATGATCGTGAAGTGGTCGTCGACGGTGTTCTGCAGGGCTACTTCCTGAGCAGTTATACCGCACGTAAACTGGGTATGCAGACGACCGGCAATGCAGGTGGATGTCACAACATAATCGTTCGCCCAGGCAACCACGATTTCAAAGGTTTGCTCAAGAAAATGGGGCGCGGTCTGTTGGTTACAGAACTGCTCGGTCAAGGCGTCAATTACGTTAACGGCGATTATTCACGCGGTGCGGCAGGTTACTGGGTTGAAAACGGCGAAATCGCGCATGCGGTTGAAGAAGTGACCATCGCTGGCAACCTGCGTGACATGTTCCTCAATGTGGCCGCAGTGGGTAACGATGTGTTGGTGCGTGGCTCGAAACAGGTCGGCTCGATCCTCATCGAGCAGATGAAGGTTGCCGGGAACTAAGAGAACGCTGAATCCGGCGTTATTCGCGCGGAAGCGGGAATAACGTTCTGACACTTGTTCGGTGCTGCCTTAAATGGCTTGAAATTGCTTAGTTCAGATAGCCCAGCGCCCTCGGCACGGCCAGTGCCAGTTCGGGTATGAAGGTCACCAGCAGCATTGCAGTGGACATGGCGCCCAGGAACCAGAGAACCCACGGGACTGTTTCCTCGATGCGGATGCCGGCAATGCGGCAGGTCACCATCAAATTGATGGCCATCGGTGGCGTGAATTGGCCGATGGCGATGTTCATGGCCAGGATAATGCCGAACCACACCGGATCCCATTTGAAATGCAGGATTACCGGCAGCAGGAAGGGAACGAAAATAAACAGGATGGAAACTGCATCGAGAAACATCCCGGCAACCAGCAGCAGAAGGGTGACAGCCAGTAAGACGATAGTTTCGTTGGAGGAAATCCCGATCAGCAAGGCGCCGAGTGCCTCGAAGGCGCCGAGCGTGCTACCTGCCCAGGCAAAGACGCTGGCCAGTGAAATAATCAAAAGAATTACGCCTGAAACCTCGGCGGACTCAACCAGTACGTCATAAATTGAGCCCCAATTGAGTGTGCGGTAGATGACCAGTCCGACAAAGAGGCCATAGAACACAGCAACCACGGCCGCTTCCGTGGGCGTGAACATCCCGGAGCGCATGCCGCCGAGAATCAATACCGGTGCCAGCAAACCCCAGATAGCTTCCTTGAAGGCCTGCCAGAAGGTTGTTTTGATTTCACCATCGCTCCGCTCTTTCGCACCAAAGTCGTTGCGTACGGAAAGCCACCAGGACGGCAGCATCAGTGCCAAGCCGGCCAGAATGCCCGGGATCAGTCCGGCAGCAAAAAGTGCCGGAACCGAAGCTTCCGGTACCAGAACACTGTAGAGAATAAAAACGATGGACGGTGGAATGAGAATGGCGGTCGAGCCAGCTGCTGCGATTATTCCCGCAGAGAAAGCGAGCGGGTAACCGGCGCGCACCATGCCGGGAATCATGACCGTGGCGACCGCCGCCGCATCCGCCGGTCCTGATCCTGAAATGCCCCCCAGAACCATGCAGACGAGAATGGCGGCCAGCGCCAGACCGCCGCGCCGCTCACCAACTATAGCAACGGCAAAGCGAACTAGGCGCAGCGCAACCCCGGAGCGCTCAAAAATCATGCCGGCCAGCACAAAAACAGGGATGGCGAGTAACGGGTACTTGGCAATACCTGTGTAAACACTGGTCGGTAGCGACATCAGTCCGAGGTCGGCAAAGTAGATCACGGCCGTTCCGGCCAGCCCCATGGCTACTCCTAGCGGAACGCCGGCAAACATCAGGCCAAGAAAAACAACAAATAGCAGCAGGCTCATTCGGGGACTCGGCGCTTAGAAATGAGCATGAGCAATAGGCGCACAACGATGAGGGCGGAAAGTAGCGGCAACCAGACGGTGTACCACCACTGGGGCACTCCCAGCCCCGGTGAGGTGACCTCGAATTCAAAATCATCCAACGCCATGCGGTAACCGAACCAGGCCAGCAGGCCGAACAAAGCAATATTCGCCATCCACTCAATGCCCGCACAGAGTCTGCGACCCGGCTTCGGCAGTTTTTCTACGAGCATGGTGATGCGGATATGTCGGTTTTCGGCAAACGCACTCACTGAACCCAGGAGGGTCAGCACCAGAAGCAAAAAGACCGAAAACTCTTCGGTAAAAGCGAAGGACGCGTTGGTCAGGTAACGCACCAATACATTGGCAAACGTGATGATGCACAGCAGTGCCATGCAGCCGGCGGCCAGCGCGCGTTCAATGCGGGCTGGCCGCTTGTTACCGGGGGAGTGCATGCGTGCTGATTATTTTGCTGTGGCGATGGCTGTTTCAGCCTTCTTGACCAAGTCCTTACCCACGACGTCGGCCCACTTGTCGTAAACCAGGCGGGTGGCGTCCTTGAACACCTTGCGCTGTTCGGGGGTGAGCCGCGTAATCGTTACACCGTTCTTTTCAATGCTTTGCAACAGGGCATCGTCACCGGGGGAAATGCCTTTGCGGGCGGCGATCAGGTTTTCAGCGGCGGCCTGTTCTGCGGCTGCACGCACGGCCTTGCGGTCGGCCTCGCTCCAGTTGGACCAGACCTGCTTGTTAACCACAAAAATCAGCGGATCGGCCATGTAGCCCCAAAGGGTGAGCTGATTCTGGCCCAGTGTGTGCAGTTTGGCGATGCTGAACACCGACAGCGGGTTTTCTTGCCCATCAACGGCCTTGGTCGCCAAGGCCGGCTGCGCATCAGCCCAGCTCATTTGCGTCGGGTTGGCACCAAGCGCAGTGAACGAATCGATAAAGATCGGCGAACCGACGACACGAATCTTCATCCCCTTGAGATCAGCCGGCGTTTTGATGGGCTGGCGGGAGTTGGAGAGTTCGCGAAAGCCATTTTCACCATAGGCCAAAGGTACAACACCCTGCTTGTCGAGAATAGTGAACAGTTCCTTGCCCACTTCGCCCTTGATCAAGGCATCCAGCCCCTTAGAGTCGGGCGTCAGGAAAGGAAGTGAAAAAAGATTAAGTTGTTTAATCTGCGGAGACCAGTTGATTGATGAGCCAATCGACAGGTCAATGACGCCTTGCCGTATCGCTGAAAATTCGCGGGTCTGGTCGCCACCCACCAGGCTGGTGCCGGGGTAGAGCTTGATGTTGATACGGCCATCGGTTTTTTGTTTGACCAGTTCAGCCCAGCGTTCACCAGCCTTACCCCAGGTGAAGGCCGGTCCAAGAACCGTCGATAAACGATATTCTGATTTGTATTCAGCAGCGTACGTAACGCTCTGTGTTAGTGGCAGAAAGCAGAACGACAAGGCAAACGAAACAGCGAGTATTTTTTTCATGGATTTCCCCTGTTGGTGAACTATGGCAAATAACCGTCGAGTGTAGGGGGTGGGCTTTATGAGGTCAAGGAATTGGACAGGAAATGAAATACACAATAAGCTTGATTCACAAATGCCTGCTTTAACTATAATCATTAGGTGTTTTGTACGTTCGTTTTTAACTTTTGGAGAAGACAAACATGGAAAGACGTTCCTTTTTGAAAAAAGCTGGCGCAGGTCTGGCTGTTGGAGCAGTTGCTCTGCCCGCGATTGCAGCCGATGCCCCGACAATCAAGTGGCGTTTGGCGTCGAGTTTCCCAAAAAGTCTGGACACCATTTACGGTGCGGCTGAAGTGATGGCCAAATCGGTGGCCGATGCGACTGGCGGGAAATTCCAGATTCAGGTTTTTGCAGCTGGAGAAATTGTTCCCGGCCCTGGCGTTCTGGATGCGGTCAAAGACGCAACCGTACAGTGTGGCCATACGGCGTCGTATTATTTCTATGGCAAGGATCCGACGTTCTGTATTGATGCGGCTGTTCCTTTTGGCATGACCACCCGTCAGTTGGATGCTTGGATGCGGCACGGCAATGGCGGCAAGTTAATGAATGATTTCTTTGCCAAGTCGAATATCTTCAATATTCCCTGTGGTAATACGGGGACGCAGATGGGTGGCTGGTACCGCAAAGAAATCAAGTCGGTTGCTGACCTGCAAGGGCTCAAAATGCGCATCGCCGGCATGGCCGGTGCCGTGTTAGCCAAGTTGGGCGTAGTGGCGCAGCAGCTTTCGGGAGCCGATATCTATCCGGCGCTGGAGAAAGGTACGATTGACGCCACAGAGTGGGTGGGGCCGTATGATGACCAGAAGCTTGGATTTAACAAGGTTGCCAAGTACTACTACTATCCGGCTTGGTGGGAAGGCAGTACTCAGGCAACGATGTACATCAACCTTGCGGAATGGAAGAAACTACCCAAGGAGTACCAGACCATTCTGGAAATCGCCTGTGCCAATGCCAATACGGATATGCTTTCCAAGTACGATGCACGTAATCCGATCGCGCTCAAGGAAATGATTTCAACCGGCACGCAATTGCGTCAGTTCCCCAAAGACGTTTTGGAAGCCTCCTACAAGGCGGCGCAGGAAGTTTACGCTGAAATTATGGAGAAGAATCCAGAGTTCAAGAAAGTGTATACCGACTATGCCGCGTTCCGCGATATGGAGAATGAGTGGTTCCGCCTCGCTGAAGGAACCTTCTCCAACTTCATGTACAGCAAGGTCGGCTCGGGTAAGTCCTCGGCCAAGAAGTAAAAGGCTGAAACCTTGGTCAGAAATAAAAACAGGAGCTTTGGCTCCTGTTTTTTTGTGCGCAGAATATTAGGGCGCTAGAAGTTATAGTCGGGTGCCTCGATCTTGATCGAGGCCGGGTCAACCTTCACCTCCTGAGTCAGTCCGGCAGTAACCATTTGCGGGAAGGCGATGACCAGAGCAATCATGATAATTTGTATGCACACGAAAGGGATGGCCCCCCAGTAGATATCCATGGTTTTTATCGAGGGCGGTGCGACCGAGCGCAGGAAGAAGAGCGCAAAACCGAAGGGGGGGTGCATGAACGAGGTCTGCATATTGACCGCGAGCAAAACACCAAACCAGATCAGGTCGATCCCCAGTTTATCGGCGACCGGCCCGAGCAGGGGAATGATGATGAACGAGAGTTCAAAGAAATCAAGAAAGAAGGCGAGCAGAAAAACCAGTGCGTTGACGACGATGAGGAAGCCAATCTGCCCGCCCGGCAGATCGGTCAGCAGATGCTCGACCCAGCGGTGTCCGTCGACCGCATAAAAAGTGAGCGAGAAGACGCGCGCACCGATCAGGATAAACAGGACAAAGGTGGTCAGTTTGGCGGTGCTGTCCATGGCCTGCTTGAGCAGCTTGAGGTTGAGACGCTTGCGTACTAGTGCCATAACCAAGGCGCCGGTGGCGCCCATTGCACCGCCCTCTGTCGGCGTGGCAATGCCCAAAAAGATGGTGCCAAGAACGAGGAAAATAAGCAGGAGTGGCGGGAGGAGTGTTGTCAGTACACGCAGGAGGAGTTTCCAGCCACGCAGTGAGCGGGCCTCGGGCGGCAGGGCTGGAGCCCATTTCGGTCGAAATAGAGCGACCAGTGCGACGTAGCCGACATACATGCTGCTCAGCACAAACCCAGGAATTACTGCGCCGGCATACATGTCGCCCACCGATTTTCCGAGCTGGTCAGCCATGATAATCAGTACCAGCGAAGGCGGAATGATCTGGGCTAGTGTGCCTGAGGCCGCGATGATGCCGGTCGCCAGCCGTTTGTCGTAGCCGTAACGCAGCATGATCGGTAGCGAGATGAGCCCCATGGAAATAACCGAGGCGGCAACGACACCAGTCGTCGCAGCGAGTAGCGCACCGACAAAGACCACCGCAAAAGCCAGTCCGCCGCGTATCGGCCCGAAGAGTTGGCCGATGGTTTCAAGCAGATCTTCGGCCATGCCCGAGCGTTCGAGAATCAAGCCCATGAAGGTGAAGAAGGGAATGGCCAGCAGGGTTTCGTTGGCCATAACCCCAAACAGTCGATCCGGCAGGGCCTGGAATATGTTTGAGGTGAATAGTCCCAGTTCAATGCCGATCAAGCCGAATACAACGCCATTGGCGGCGAGTGCGAAAGCAACCGGAAAGCCCAGCAGCAGAAAGAGCACCATGGAGGCAAAGATGATTGGCGCCATGTTGGCAATCAGGAACGCAGTCATTGCGCTTCTCCTTTTTGCGCTTTGATGGCGAGCGCCAACTCTTCTTCGGGGGTCAATTTGCTAGCTTTGTCCGTTGGGTCAGGGCACAAGCCCTTCAGGAAGCCGATGCGTTTAATGAGTTCAGAAAAACCTTGCATGATGAGCAAAAAGAAACCTGCGGGAATCATAAGGCGGGCAGGCCAGACAATCAGACCGCCTTCGCTATTCGACATTTCCCCGCTTTCAAAGGCGTCTATAAATACGGGCCATGCCAGCACCATGATGGCAATGGCCATCGGCATCAGAAAGAAAAGAATGCCGAAAATGTCGAGCCAAGTTTGAGTGCGTTTTGAAAACCTGGATGAGACGACATCAATACGGATGTGTTCGTTGCACAACAAAGTGTATCCCGAGCAGGCCATGAAAATCAGGCCAAACAGATACCACTGAATTTCAAGGTAGGCATTCGAGCTGTAATTAATGGAGTAACGCATGATGGCATTGCCGGCGCTGATCAGGACGACGATCAGAATAAGCCAGCTGGCGGATTTTCCGATGCGCAAGGATAAGGCGTCGATCAGACGGGAAAGCTTGAGTAGGGCGTTCACGGGCGGATCCTTGCGCGATGTCTGATAATCAAGTTAAAAAAGTGCATTGGCCGGTGCCTTGTTTTCTGGAAATACGCGGATAATGTGCTTGTTTGCTTCGGAAGCTTGAGCCTCACTAGTTTTTGAAACATAAACTGGGCGTGATTATCGCACAGAATGCGCTGCAAAAGATGCGGTTACCTCGCTTGCTCCGCCTTATGAATTCTTCCCAACTCATTGTTATGACATATTTTTATTTATTTTGTTTCCGGGATGATGACTGCTGAAACGACGCGGGTTTGCATTGTTCGCCACGGTGAAACTGACTGGAATGTTGTGCAACGGATGCAGGGGCATTACGACCTGGAACTCAATGCAACTGGGAAAACGCAGGCTCGCGCAGTTGGCCAGTATTTTTCCGGTTGTCAGGCGCAGGCTTTGTACAGTAGCGACCTGTTGCGTGCACGGCATACCGCACAGCCGATTGCGCAGGTGCTGGATTTGCCGGTACAAGTTCTTCCTGCATTGCGTGAACGGAATTTCGGTCGTTTCGAAGGGATGACCCTGGAGGAAATTGCCGCGGAGAATCCGGGCAGCGAACGTGCGCTGGAGTGTCGTGATCCGGAGTATGCGCCGCCAGGCGGTGGTGAGAGTTTGCGCCAGCTTGGCCTGCGTGTTGTGACCTGCCTTGACCGTTTGGTGAGTATTCATCGTGGAGAAACAATCGTGCTGGTTACCCATGGTGGTGTGCTTGACATCATCAACCGACGCGCACGCGGCCTGACGCTTGCTGTGCCGCGCGACTTTGAGGTACCCAATACCGGAATCAACTGGGTAAGCATCACTGGCGGGCAATGGCAAATCGAATGTTGGGGTGAAACAAAGCACCTTCTAAAACAGGAGGTGAAGCTTTCTTCGTAGTTGCTTGCACAAGGCGTCCGGCCACAAGCGGGTGATTGACGCTGTGCCGAAGTTGGGCCGGCATTTGAAGATGCCCGTGTTTATTGGTCTGCAGGGCAGGTGTTTTGTTCTTTCTGTGTTTTTTTGACGGATGCTTGCGGCCACGGCCCTTCGCCTGCATGGTACAATTCTCTTCTTTTCAACGGCTTGTGAGGCATCCCATGTTTTCCGCGAAAGACACCCTGGCGAAAATTGATCCTGAACTCTGGAAGTCGATTACTGATGAAAATCATCGTCAAGAAGAGCACATTGAGCTGATTGCCTCGGAAAACTACGTCAGCAAGGCGGTCATGGAGGCGCAAGGCTCGCAACTGACCAACAAATATGCTGAAGGTTACCCGGGAAAGCGCTATTACGGCGGCTGTGAATTCGTCGATGTGGCTGAGCAGATTGCCATTGACCGCCTCAAGAAGCTGTTCGGTGCCGAGTGCGCCAACGTTCAGCCTAATTCGGGTTCGCAGGCCAATCAAGCCGTACTGATGGCTTTTGCCAAGCCGGGCGACACGATTATGGGCATGAGCCTCGCCGAAGGCGGCCATCTCACTCATGGCATGCCGCTCAATATGTCGGGCAAGTGGTTCAACGTGGTTTCCTACGGCCTAGATGCCCAAGAAGAAATCGACTATGACAAGATGGAAGCGCTGGCACGCGAGCACAAGCCAAAGATCCTTATCGCCGGCGCTTCAGCTTATTCGCTGCGCATCGACTTCGAGCGTTTTTCCAAGGTGGCGAAGGAAATCGGCGCGATTTTCTGGGTTGATATGGCGCACTATGCTGGCCTGATCGCCGCAGGCTGCTATCCGAATCCGGTGCCCTTTGCCGATGTGGTGACATCGACTACACACAAAACGCTGCGCGGCCCGCGTGGCGGCGTGATTCTGATGAAGGCCGAGCACGAGAAGGCCATCAACTCAGCCATTTTTCCCGGTTTGCAAGGTGGTCCGCTGATGCACGTGATTGCCGCCAAGGCTGTCGCGTTCAAGGAGGCGGCAACACCCGAATTTCGCGAGTATCAGGAGCAGGTGGTAGCTAACGCCCGCGTTTTGACACGGGTTTTATCCGAGGAGCGCGGTCTGCGTATTGTGTCAGGTCGCACGGAATCGCACGTATTTCTTGTCGATCTGCGCGCCAAAAAAATTACCGGCAAGGAAGCCGAGGCCGCACTGGGCAAAGCGCACATCACAGTTAACAAGAATTCGATCCCGAACGATCCGGAAAGGCCCATGGTGACGTCCGGCATCCGCATCGGTTCCCCGGCCATGACCACGCGCGGTTTCACTGAACTTGAAGCCGAAGAAGTGGCGCATCTTATTGCTGATGTGCTTGAAGCACCAAATGACGAAGCCGTGCTCGAACGCGTGCGTGGCGAGGTTTCGGTGCTGTGCAAAAAATTCCCTGTTTACGGTGCCTGAACACCGTGCGCTTGCCTGAACTGTGTTGCACCCGCCATGCCGTAGTTGATCTAGGGCTGGCGGTGTGCGTGTCTTGTTCAGCCAGCGCGCAGGGTTTTCAAGGGAGCTTGGGATGAAATGCCCTTTCTGCGGTGCCTTGGATACCACGGTTGCGGACACGCGTATCAACGACGATAGTGACATTGTCCGGCGCCGGCGCCGTTGCCTGACCTGTGAGAAACGATTTTCGACCTACGAAAGAGCTGAAATACGACTGCCGCAAGTGGTCAAGAAAAATGGTTCGCGGGTTGATTTTGACCGGGAAAAACTTGCCGCCAGCTTGTGGTTGTCTCTGCGCAAGCGGCCGGTGACGGTTGAAGCGGTCGATGCCTCCATTGCGCGTATCGAAGAAAAGCTGCTGACGCTTGGCGAGCGTGAAATCCCATCCGAAAAAGTGGGCGAGATGGTTATGCGCGAGTTGAAGAAACTCGACAAGGTTGCCTATGTCCGCTTTGCGTCGGTCTATCGGAATTTCGAGGACATCGATGAGTTTTCTGATCTGGTTCGCGAAGTGACACGCCCGGCGCAACGGCGCGACAGGTAAATCCGCACCATGCCCACCATGGCTTTGTCGACTTTGCCTCGCCGTGACAAATGCACTGTCATCGGCACTTCTTCTTGCCATGACTGATCTGGCCGCAGAATGAAACCCACGCTGTTCAGCGCCGCCGATCACGAGTACATGACGCGGGCGCTGCGTCTTGCCGAATTTGGACTGAATTCCACCACGCCGAACCCGCGCGTTGGTTGTGTCATTGTCAAAGCCGGTACAGTGCTTGGCGAAGGCTGGCATGCACGTGCGGGTGATCCCCATGCTGAAGCCCACGCGCTGCAAGCTGCTGGCAGTTCGGCGCGTGGTGCGACGGCCTACGTTTCTCTGGAGCCGTGCAGTCACCACGGACGCACGCCACCGTGCGCCGAAGGCTTGATTGCGGCTGGCGTCACGCGTGTCGTAGCGGCCATGCAGGATCCTAATCCACAGGTGGCCGGCCGGGGTCTGGCTATGATTGCCGCCGCCGGTATTTCTGCCGAATGCGGCTTGCTTGAAGCCGATGCACGGGAACTCAACATCGGTTTTGTTTCGCGCATGACGCGCGGCCGTCCCTGGGTGCGGCTCAAGCTGGCCGCCAGTCTGGATGGCAAAACCGCACTGGAAAATGGCACCAGCCAATGGATTACCGGGCCGGAAGCAAGGCAGGACGGACATCGCTGGCGTGCGCGTGCCTGCGCCATCCTCACCGGCATCGGCACAGTGCGCGATGACAATCCTCAACTCAATGTGCGCGGCGTGGACACCCCCCGCCAACCGCTAAAAGTGGTTGTTGATAACCGGCTGGAACTCTCGCCACAGGCCAGGTTGCTGGGCAGTGGTGCAGTGTTGCTGGTAACGGTCGCCGACAATGAGAGCAAGGCCGCTGCGCTGCGCGCGCGTGGCGTGGACGTTATCCGTTTGCCGGAAAATAATGGCAAGGTCGATCTACCTGCGCTACTACAGGAACTCGGCCGGCGCGGCATCAACGAACTGCACGTTGAGGGTGGATTCCGGCTTAATGGCGCGCTGTTGGCGGCGGGGCTAGTTGACGAGCTGCTGCTTTATCTTGCGCCCTGCCTGATCGGTGATGCGGCGCGCGGAATGTTTGATTTTCCGGCACTTGAGTCACTGCACAGCAAGCAAATATTGGCGATTCGCAGTGTGGGCATGGTCGGCGCTGATCTGCGCGTCTGTGCGCGCCTGTTGCCGAATCAGTGACTGCACGACAGGCCGGAAATGCCTCGAAAATGAGTGATCGTCCCCAACCCAGTTCCCCGGCTGATCTGTTTTTTTCATTCACGTGGCTTGCACTGCAAGGCTTTGGCGGCGTCCTGGCGATTGTTCAACAGGAACTGGTGGTACGAAAACGCTGGCTGACGCAGGAAGAGTTCGTTGAGGAATGGGCCGTGGCACAGATCATGCCCGGCCCCAATGTAGTGAACCTCTGCCTGATGATCGGCGGACGCTATTTCGGATTGCGCGGGGCTCTGGCTGCCCTGGCCGGTATGCTGACGGTTCCGCTGGTGCTGGTGCTGCTGTTGGCGTTGGCTTATGCCCAGTACGGCAGCCGTCCGGATGTTGTTGGCGCGTTGCGTGGCATGGGGGCGGTCGCCGCCGGGCTGATCATCGCAATCGGATTCAGGCTGTTTGACGCCCTCAAAACGAACCTGCTTGGATTACCTGTCAGCATTGCATTGGGCAGCGCGTGTTTCATCGGCGTCGTCCTGCTGCGCTGGCCGCAGGCGTATGTGTTGCTGGGGCTTGGTGCCGTGGGCTGCCTGCTGGCCTACCGGAAACTCAAGCCGTGAGTGCCGCGCCAATTCTAGCGTTGCAGTGGTCTGACTGGCTGGACCTGTTCATGCACTATCTCGCGTTTTCCATGATGTCCGTGGGCGGGGCGATTACCACCCTGCCGGAAATGCACCGCTATCTGATCGACCAGCAATACTGGTTGAGCGATGCCCAGTTCAATGCCTCGATTGCCATCGCCCAGTCCGCGCCAGGGCCAAACATCCTGTTTGTTGCACTGATGGGCTGGAATATTGGGATGAACGCGGGGGGGATGCCAACCGCGCTGCTGGGTGTGCTGCTGGCTATGGCCGGTATTCTTCTGCCGAGTTCTACCCTAGCCTATCTGGCGGCCCGCTGGGGGCACGAGAACCCCCAACTACGGGCCGTGCGGGCGTTCAAGCAGGGGATGAGTCCTATCGTGATTGCGTTGTTGATCGCCACCGGCTGGATTCTCGCCAGCACACACCGTAATCCGATCACCGACTGGCCACTGTGGTTGCTGACCGCCTTCACGGCGCTGATCATTTGGCGCAGCAAAATACACTTGCTGTGGCTGCTCGCTGCCGGTGCTGTTCTCGGGGCCTTCGGTCTGGTTTGATTCGCGTTGTTGCGCGAGATCCGTATGAACATTGGCTTGCCGGGTATCGCATGTGACGATTCACGTATTTATTGTTTTTCAGGCCGTTTGATTCGCGGATCTTCGCCGCACACGGCACACTTCAGGTCTTTCCCGAACTTTACGCTGCGCCATTCCATCGTTAACCCGTCAAGCAGCAGGAGGCGGCCGATGGCCGGTTGCCCCGCGCCGCTGATTACCTTGAGCGCTTCCGCCGCCTGCATGGTGCCGATGATGCCGGTGAGCGGGGCAAAAACACCCATCACCGCGCAGCGCGTTTCTTCAACGTCATCGCCTTCCGGAAACAGGCAGTGGTAGCAGGGCGAATTTTCAATGCGGGAATCAAATACGGATAGTTGTCCACTGAAGCGGATAGCCGCGCCAGAAACCAGCGGTGTCCGGTATTTGACACAGGCGTGATTGACGGCGTGTCGGGTGGTGAAGTTATCGCAGCAGTCGAGCACGACATCGGCCTCCGCAACCAGGGCCTCCAAGCGTTCCCCGGCGAGTCGTTCAGTGACCGGTTTGACGCTTACATCCGGATTGATTTGTGCCAGCGCGGTCTGGCCTGAGAGGGCCTTGAGTTGCCCGACGCGTTCTTGTGTGTGCAGGATCTGGCGTTGCAGATTGGTCAGGTCAACCGTATCGCCATCGGCCAGGGTGATGCGGCCAACACCAGCCGAGGCGAGGTAGAGCGCGGCAGGGGAGCCGAGACCTCCAGCGCCGATAATCAGCGCATGCGCACCGGCAATTTTTGTTTGGCCTTCGATGCCAATTTCATCAAGCAGGATATGACGGCTATAGCGTAGCAGTTGCTCGTCGTTCATGCCGCAGACACTATTTGTATTCCCGCCACTCTGGCGGCGTGTCGTCATGGTCGCCGTGCGGGTGGCGTTCCCAGGCGTGGGTGTACGCCTCGTTCTGAGATTTCTTGAGCAGGCGTTCGGGGGCGTCGAGGTTGTGTAACTGGGTTTCCTCGACGTAGTAGATCAGAGCGCGCATCAGCTTGCTCATCAGGGTGCTGTCCAGATGAAAGCCTTTTTCCCCAAGCGCCTCCTCCAGTTCCTGAAGCGAATGGTCTTGAAGGTCGTAGGCCACGTCGACCGCGCGGGTTTCAATGCGCGGCTCGACGTCCAAGCGTTCAAGTTTTCCGAGGAAATCACAAGCCTCAGGCACTTGCCCCGGAGGCAGTTTTGAAAATAGAATACTCCGCTCCTTGCGGATCGGTGCCGGTTTGTGGGGTGGCGCGACCGGTCGTTTCATGTTCTGCTTCCGGGCGGAGCCCCTACGGCTTGTTCTGCATGATCTGCAGACCCTTGAGCAGGTTAAGTGCCTGATTAAGCTGGTAGTCCTTTTTCGAAGCCAGTTCGCGGTTCGGCGGTTCGGCCGGCTCATCGCCCTCGTCTTTGGCCGGTGGGCTCTTCGGTTTGGCAGGCGCCTTGCTTTGTGGTTTGACGAGTGCAGCAGCGTCTTTCTCTTTGTCCGTATTGTTTTCCAGGTGCTTGTCCAGATCGGCTTCACGCAGGTGCATGGACGAGTTGCCATTGACGCTTTCCTCAACCACGATATCAGGCACGATACCTTTGGCCTGAATCGAGCGGCCGGAAGGCGTGAAATAACGTGCCGTGGTCAGCTTGATCGCCGTGTTGCCGGGCAGCGGCAGAACGGTTTGAACCGAGCCTTTGCCAAAGCTGGTCGTACCCATGATAACTGCGCGTTTGCTGTCCTGCAGCGCGCCGGCGACGATTTCAGAGGCCGAAGCCGAGCCGCCGTTGATCAGCACGACCATCGGCACCTTGCGTGCCTCATCCGGCAGGCTCTTGATGTAATCCTCCCGTGAGCCTCGCAGATAATCCTCGGGCGTGACGTAGTACAGGTGCTTGGCATCCGGAGTGCGGCCATCCGTCGAGGTGACCAGCGTCTTGGGCGGCAGGAAAGCCGCGGACACGCCAACCGCCGTGTTGAGCAGGCCGCCCGGGTCGTTGCGCAGATCAAGAACCAGGCCCTTGAGCGGCCCAGCTTTGTAGAGGTCGTTGAGGTGTTTTACCACCGACGGCCCCGTGTTTTCCTGGAAGGAGGTCACACGCAAATAGCCGTAACCGGGTTCGACCAGTTTCGACTTGACGCTTTGAACCTTGATTATTTCGCGCGTTAGTGTGATTTCGATGGGCTTGCCTTCACCCTTGCGCAGAATGGATAGTTTGATCTTACTCTTTGGCTTGCCGCGCATGCGCTTGACGGCTTCTGTCAGCGTCAGTCCTTTGACCAGCGTGTCGTCAAGCTTGAAAATAAGATCGCCGGATTTGACACCACCCCGGTCGGCGGGCGTGTCCTCAATCGGCGAGACTACTTTGACCAGCCCGTCTTCCATACCGACTTCAATACCGAGCCCGCCAAATTCACCTTGCGTGCCTACCTGCAAATCCTTGAAAGCATCGACATCCAGATACGCAGAATGTGGATCGAGATTGGAGAGCATGCCGCTGATCGCGTGTTCGATCAGTTTTTTGTCGTCAATGGGTTCGACATAGCCCTGCTTGATGGCGTTAAACACCTCGGCAAAGGTCCGCAGTTCCTCAATGGGTAGTGTCGTGCGAATTTCTTTTTCGGCCATGGCCGAGAACTGCAGGCTGATCAAAATGCCGCCCAGCAATCCGGCGCAAATCAGCCCGGCCTGTTTCAACTTACCCATCTGTAGTGCTCCAGTCGTTGATGCTTCACATTATTGCTTCAAATTCACCCATTTGAGCGGGTCGATCGGCTTACCTTGGTGACGTAGTTCAAAGTATAAACCGGATTCCGGATTACCACCGCTGTTCCCCACAGAGGCAACGGTATCGCCACCGCGTACACTATCCCCCACCTGCTTGAGCAAAGCGTCGTTATTGCCATAGATCGTCAGGTAACTGCTGCCATGGTCAAGAATCATCAGATTGCCAAAACCACGCATCCATTCAGCAAAAACCACGCGACCCGCGGCAATCGCCTTCACCTCACTACCCTGATTAGCCCTGATAAACAGGCCTTTCCAGTTGCTTCCTTCCTGCCGGGCACTACCAAAGCGGTTGGTTACCTCGCCCCTAACCGGCAAGCGCAAATCACCTTTCAATCGCGCAAAATTACCGGCTGGCAACGATTCAGGCGTGCTGTTGTTACTGATCTCCGGCGCTGACTTGCCCGCCGGATTTTTTTCCGGGGTGCGTACTGATTCCCGGCGTGGAGATGGTTTTGCGGCAATAATTTTTGCCAGACGTCCAATTAGTTGAGAAAGCTGCTTCTCATCGCGCTGCAGATTGCCGATTTCACGCCGTTGTTCCGATATTTTCGTCGATATTTTGTCCAGCACTACTTTGCGCTGCTCGCGTTGGGCAAGTAATTTGCCGTGTTGTTCCTTTTGTTTGCTTTCGATGCTCGTCAGTTCCTCGGCGCGCTCGTGGGTGTCAGCCGCCAGCGCCTGTTTGCGCTGCAGGGTGGTCTCGATTCCATGAACCAGTTGGCTGCGCGCACGCCCTATGGCGGCGAGGTAGTGCAGGTCGCGTGCCACTTGGCTGGGGTCGTCGCCGTTGAGCAGCAGGCGCAGTGAATCAGGGTTGCCCAGCAGGTATTGACGATAAATCAGTTTTTCCAGTTGCGCCTGCTGGCTAGTCAGGCGTGTTTCCAAATCGCGTGACTGAATGCTCAGGTCTTTAAGTGCACCCTCTAATTTGCCGCGTTGTGTGCCCAAAGTGCGCAATTCGCGTTGGGTGACCGAGATTTCCTGTTCTACGCCTTTAAGCTGGTCGGCGACGTCAGCACGCTTGCCTTCGGTGGCCGCCATTTCCTTGCGCCGCGCCTTGATCTGCCCGCGCAGTTCTTTCAAATCGCCTTTTTTTTCAGCCACCTGGGCTTTGGTGGGCGGCGGGGGCGTGCTTTTCTTTTCTTTTGCCTCTGCTGGCGCAAGCAACAGCAAGGCAGCGCAAATTGCCATCAACAGGATATGGCGTGATACGTGGCTTGCGGCGGAGTTCTGCGAGTTTATTGGTTTGATTTTGTTCAGGGGTTTCATGGGGGATTGCCTTGGGGACGCCCCCGAGTCTATGAATTATTCTATAATGTTTCCCCGTACTTAACGAGACTAATCCAACGTGGCTATTCAAGTCAGTCTGATCGACAAGCAGGAGCATATCGAATTGGCGGCGCGCTCGCTCAAATCGATTGCGCATCCGCTGCGCCTGAAAATACTGTGCGTCGTTGGCGATCAGGAGGCCTGTGTGCAGGAAATCGTTGAGGCCGTTGGTACGTCGCAAAGCAACATCTCCCAACATCTAGCCATCTTGCGCGAGAAGGGTGTTCTGCTGACGCGCAAAGCGGCCAACCGCGTCTACTATCGTGTTGGCGATGCCCGTACCTTGCAGTTGATCGGCATGATGCGCGAGGTTTTTTGCGGCAGCTAGCATCGGCTTGATTCATCCTTATGCGTTGATTGGCGTCTTTCTTTCATTTCGCGCATCTTTATTTGATTATTTTTGTAGTTTCTGGAGTGTCGCTTGGAATTCATTCAGCAAAACTTTTTTCTCGTCGGCATTGCCGTTATCAGTGGTGTCATGTTGCTTGCCGTGTCGTTGCGTCGCACCGGTGGAAGAAATTCGCTTACACCGACTCAAGCCACGATGTTGATTAACCGCGAGGAAGCACAGATCATTGATGTGAGTGAGCCTGATGAATACGTCGCCGGGCATTTGCCCGAATCGCGCAACATTCCGCTGGCGCAACTTGCTGATCGTGCTGGCGAACTCGATAAGTTCAAGAACACCCCGCTGATTCTTGTTTGTCAGACGGGCGCCCGCTCGTCCGGCGCTTGCTCGAGCATGGAAAAACTGGGCTTTGCTCGGGTTCATGACCTTGGCGGCGGCATCAATGCCTGGCGAACTGCCGGCCTGCCGCTTAAAAAAGGCGCCAAGAAATGAGCGCAGTGCAGCGTGTGTTGATGTACACGACGGCGGTTTGCCCATTTTGCATTCGCGCTGAACAACTCTTGCGTTCGCGTGGTGTTGGCGAGATCGAAAAAGTGCGCGTTGATCTTGATCCGGAGCGTCGGGTCGAGATGATGGAAAAAACGTCGCGCCGTACTGTTCCACAAATTTATATTGGCGATACCTATGTCGGCGGGTGTGATGAGCTTTTCGCACTCGATCATGCCGGCAAACTTATTCCCCTGCTCTCCGGTGCAACAGCCTGACAGCTGGCCCTGCAGCGCATAACGATTTTTTAACCTACCAAGATAATTATCATGACTCAAGAAGCCGCCCCCTCATTTGCCATTGAAAAACTCTACGTCAAGGATCTTTCCTTGGAAGTGCCGAATGCGCCGGCAATTTACCTGGAAAGTGAAAGTCCGGAAGTCGGCATCCAGTTGCAAACTGCTGTTCAGGGTCTTGGCGAAGGTGCCTATGAAGTGACCGTGACCGTGACCGTGACGGCCAAAATTGCCGAAAAAACGGTATTCCTTGTTGAAGTGGGTCAGGCCGGCATCTTTCGTGTACAGAACGTGCCGGAAGAGAACCTTGAGCCGCTGCTCTCGATTGCCTGCCCGAACATCCTTTTCCCCTATGCGCGTGAAGTTGTTTCCGAGTCGGTATCGCGTGCCGGTTTCTCGCCGGTGATTTTGCAGCCGGTCAATTTTGAAGCACTCTACGGCGCACGGATGCAGCAGGAACAAGCGGCTGCAGAGGTGGGCGCAGCCGCAGCTGAAGCGGGTGAAGCCACAATCCAGTAAGAGGACACTGACATGAAGCGACTGCTGCCTTTATTGCTCGCCCTGGGGGTTTCCCTGCCGGTGAGGGCCATTGAATACCGCACGGTAGAGGCGGCAACAGTGCTTTATGATGCGCCGTCGCAACGCGGCGTCAAACTCTTTGTCATCAAGCGCGACACGCCGGTTGAACTGGTGGTTAACCTTGAAGGCTGGTCCAAAGTGCGTGATGCCGAAGGCGGCTTAGCCTGGATTGAACAAAAATTCTTGTCTGAAAAACGTTCTGTCATCGTTACGGCGGATCGGGCTGAAGTGCGCCAGAAGCCGGAAGAGGGTTCTCCGCTGGTGTTCGAGGCCGAGAAGAACGTCGCCCTCGGCTATGTGGAGACCATGCCGGGTGGTTGGGTCAAGATACATCATCAGGATGGGCAGACCGGCTTCGTTCGCGCCAATCAGATCTGGGGTCTTTAAGTTTGAATCTCACGGTCATTGCGGCGGGTGCCTGGGGCACGGCGCTGGCCATCTGTTTCTCCGCAAAGCACCGTGTCACGCTGTGGACGCGTGAGGAGGACGTTACGCAGGAGATGCTGACCCAGCGCGAGAATCGTCGATTCTTACCGGGCTTTCCATTTCCTGAGGCTTTGCACATCGAGAGCGATTTTGACGCTTCGGTCGCGGAGGCCGAGTTGCTGGTCTTTGCCACGCCGCTCATCGGCTTTCGCCCAACGCTACGCCGCTTGCGCGAGTCCAGTCGGGTCAAGCCGCTGATCTGGGTGTGCAAGGGCATGGAAGCCGAAACGGCGAAACTCCCGCATCAAATTGTCGCTGAAGAATTGGGTGTGGGCGCGTTGTGTGGTGCGCTCACTGGCCCCAGTTTTGCCGAAGAAGTGGCCAAGGGCATGCCCACGGCGATTACACTGGCCTGTAACGATGCCGGGTTTGCCCGGCAGATCGCGCTTGAACTGCATAGCCCGCGTCTGCGTATCTACGCCAACGATGACTTGCCCGGTGCGGAGGTTGGTGGTGCCGTCAAGAATGTCATGGCCATAGCCACCGGAATTTGCGATGGACTCGGGTTGGGGCATAACGCCCGTGCCGCACTGATGACGCGTGGTCTGGCCGAGATTGCCCGCCTTGGCGTAGCCCTCGGCGGACGGCCGGAAACGTTCATGGGGCTGGCGGGTATGGGTGATCTCGTTCTTACCTGTACAGGTGATCTCTCGCGCAATCGGCAGGTGGGGCTGGCACTCGCCTCGGGTAAAAAACTACCACAGATCCTCGCTGATCTCGGGCATGTGGCGGAAGGCGTAAGCACGGCGCGCGAAGTTGCACGTCTGGCCCTGCAACTGGGCATTGAAATGCCGATCACGCAGGCGGTAGATTCTATTTTGTACAACAACGTTCCGGCGGCGGAGGCTGTTGAAAAGCTGCTGAATCGTGATCCGAAGTCGGAGACACAGTAGAGGCTAAAGGAATTAACCACGGAGAACACGGAGAGCACAGAGAGCACAGAGAAAAGCAAAACAGAACAACGTTACACACAAACACTCTGAATTTTTTCCGGTTTTTCTCCGTGTTCTCTGTGCTCTCTGTGGTTAGCTTTAGGGTTAAACCCCGCCCGCAAATCCCCTCTGCCTCCACGCTTCAAACACCGTCACCGCGACCGCATTTGAAAGATTCAGGCTGCGCTGCCCAGGCAACATCGGCAGGCGCAGGCGCTGTTCTTCAGAGAATTCGGCCATCACTTCAGCCGGCAGTCCGCTCGTTTCATTCCCGAAAACAAATGCATCGTCCGCACGAAATTCCGGTGTGTCGTAGCGTACGCCGCCGCGAGTGGTAACGGCAAACAGACGTCGGCCAGCCAGCACCGCTTTGCAGGTCGCCCAGTTGGCGTGGCGGAAGACGCGGGCGAACTCGTGGTAGTCCAGCCCGGCGCGCTTTAATTGGCGGTCATCCCAGCCAAATCCAGTCGGCTCGACGATATGCAACTCGGCCCCGGTATTGGCGCACAGACGGATCACGTTGCCGGTGTTGGGCGGAATCTCGGGTTGGAACAAGACAACAGCAGTCAAGGTGGGCTCCAAAAAATCACTTTCGTTATTTCTAAATTCAGCTAAAATCAGGTAATTAGCGTAATTACCTCTAAGATTACTGGAGCTTGCAATGGCTCGGCCGGAAAAGATTCGCCTCGGCGATTTACTCATTCAACAGGGTCTGCTCACCGATGAGCAACTCAAGTTCGCGCTTGACGAGCAAAAGCGCAGCGGGCGCAAGCTAGGCCGTATTGTCGTCGAAAGCGCCTTCGTTACGGAAGAGGCGATTTCGCAAGCACTGGCCCGGCAGTTGAATGTCGCCTTCGTCGATCTCAAGCATTTCAATCCCAAGCCGGCACTCATCAACCTGCTGCCCGAGGCACAGGCCAGGCGTTTCCGTGCCATCGTGCTAGATGAGGTCGCCGGCCGCTTGCGTGTCGGTTTTGTTGATCCGACCGATCTGCAGGCTTACGACGATATTCTGCGCGTTCTACGGCGCGAGATTGATCTGGCGGTGGTGGCCGAAAGCCAGTTACTGGCACTGATTGATCGTGTCTACCGGCGTACCGAAGAAATCTCCGGGCTGGCCAAGGAACTGACCGCCGATCTGGGTGATGTGCCGGTCGAGTTTGGCGATTTGCTCGGGACGGCTACCGGGGTTGAAGAGGCGCCAGTCGTCAAATTGTTGCAGACGGTGTTTGAAGAGGCCATGCGCGCGCGCGCCTCGGATATTCATATCGAGCCGCAGGAGAAAACGCTGCGCATCCGCTTTCGTATCGATGGCGTTTTGCATGTGCAGATGGAGGCTGATTCCAAGATTGCCCCGGCGCTGGCCTTGCGTTTGAAACTGATGTCCGGCCTGGATATTTCAGAAAAACGTTTGCCGCAGGATGGTCGCTTTGGTATAAAGATTCGCAACAATCCGGTGGATGTGCGTATCTCGACCATGCCCACTCAGCGTGGCGAATCGGTGGTTATGCGCTTGCTCAATCAGAATACCGGCTTGCTTGGGCTGGACACGCTCAACATGCCGGCGCGCACGCTTGAGCGGTTGCGTAACGCCGTACGTCGACCGAGCGGCATGGTCCTGGTGACCGGCCCGACGGGTAGCGGTAAAACAACCACGCTCTATGCGGCGCTGTCCGAGCTCAACACCACCGAGAAAAAAGTCATCACGGTCGAGGACCCGGTTGAATACCGGCTGCCCGGCATCAATCAGGTTCAGGTGCACGACAAGATCGAGCTCACTTTTGAGCGTGTTCTGCGCTCCGCGTTGCGGCAAGACCCGGATATTGTGCTGGTCGGCGAAATGCGCGATCAGACCACCGCCGAGATCGGCATGCGCGCGGCCATTACCGGCCACATGGTGTTGTCCACCCTGCACACCAACGACGTGATCTCGACGCCCATCCGGCTGCTCGACATGGGTGTGCCACGCTACATGGTGGCGCTGTCCTTACAACTGGTATTGGCACAGCGACTGGTACGCGTGATCTGCGAAAACTGCGTTGAGCCGCATACGCCTAACCCGCACGAACATGAATGGCTGCGTTTCGAGTTGGGCGACAAAGTTGATACCTACGGCTACAAGAAGGGCAACGGTTGTGTCAATTGCGGCGGCACCGGCTACACCGGGCGTACCGGTGTTTACGAAATGCTCGAGATGACCAACGAAATTGTCGCCGCCATCAACATCGACGACACCGGAGCTTTCGTACAAGCCGCGCGCAAGCAAATGGCCGGCGAAACGCTGCGGCGCGATGCGGTGCGCTTGGTGGTGAAAGGCCGCACAACGATTGAAGAAGCCATGCGGATCAGTAATCAGTTTGAGGATTAAAGGCGTTGATTAACCACGGAGAGCACAGAGAAAATCCTTTGAGAGATTGTGGAGATGCTCTGATTGGGGAGGTTATCAATGCAGCCATTTCAGTACATCGGATCTTGGGCCCCGGGTTATTGGAGTCAGTTTATGAGCAAGCGCTGGCTTTTGAATTAACAGACAGGAATATCCATTTTATTAGACAGGTGGCGGTGCCGGTAGTCTATCGTGGTAACGATCTCGGTATCGGCTTTAGGGCCGATATTATTGTCGAAGACACCTTGTTGCTTGAGTTAAAGGCAATTGATGGCTTTTCAGGAATACACCTGGCCCAGGTTATGACTTATTTGAAGTTGCTGAATATCAAACGTGGATTGCTTCTTAACTTCAATACCAAGTTGCTGAAAGAAGGCATCAAACGTGTGTCTATATAAAAATCAAGGTGTGCATAGAATGCAGAAAAACAATTCATTTTTGTTTTTGTTTTTTCTCCGTGTTCTCTGTGGTTAATAACAAGAACTAACCATGCCGACTTTTTCTTACAAGGGACGTAACGCCGGCGGCAAGCTCGTTGAGGGTGTGCTTGATGGCGTGAGCTCGGGCGCGATTGCCGATGCGCTGCTTGGCATGGGGCTGACGCCGGTCGAGATCAAGGCGTCACAGGCTAAGTCGAGCAAGCCGTCTGCCAGCATGAATATCACGCTGGGTAAACAAAAAGTCACGCATATTGATCTGCTGCTTTTCAGCCGGCAGATTCACACGCTGCTCAAGGCCGGCGTGCCCATCATGCGCGCCTTGAACGGCCTGCAGGACGCGGCAATCAATCCGGAGATGAAACGTGTCATTGGCGAAGTACGCCAAAGTCTGGAAGGCGGGCGTGAGCTTTCACAAGCACTGGCACGGCATCCCAAGGTGTTCTCGCCGTTTTATCTGTCCATGGTGCGCGTCGGTGAAGCGACCGGGTTACTCGAAGAAATATTCCTGCGTTTGTTCGATCATCTCGAATTCGAGCGTTTCATGCGCGAACAGGTCAAATCGGCATTGCGCTATCCGAGTTTTGTCGTGATAGCCATGGCAATTGCGATTGTGGTCGTCAACATTTTTGTTATCCCGGCTTTTGCCAAAGTTTTCGCCGGTTTCGGGGCAGAACTGCCGTTCATGACGCGGATATTGCTCGGCTTTTCCGACTTCATGGTCGCCTGGTGGCCGTTTATGTTGCTTGGCGTGGTCGGCGCCGTATTGGCTTTCCGCGCTTGGGTGGGCACGGTTCGCGGGCGTTACGACTGGGATCGCATCTCACTGAAGATTCCGATTGCCGGAAAAATCCTGCACAAAGCCGCGCTATCGCGTTTTGCGCGCAGCTTTTCGCTGGGTATGCGCAGTGGTGTTCCGGTTATGCAGGCGCTTACCAACTCGGCGCAAACGGTGGATAACGCCTATATGGCGCGCAAGATTGAAGGGATGCGCGAGAGTGTTGAACGCGGAGAAAGCCTGCTGCGCGCCTCGATCGGCGCGAACATTTTTACCCCGGTGGTGATGCAAATGGTCGCGGTCGGCGAAGAGTCGGGTGCGGTGGATGACATGATGGACGAAATCGGCGACATGTACCGGCAGGAGGTGGAGTACGAACTCAAGACGCTCGGCCAGCAGATCGAGCCGATCCTGATTGTGATGTTAGGGGTCATGGTGCTGATTCTGGCGCTGGGTATCTTCCTGCCGATGTGGGATCTGGGCAAGGTGGCGCTCAAGCGGTGAATGCAAAGGAGCCTCGCACTTTCGGCTATTACAGCAACGCGCACTGGTTGCAGGGTGCGGTGGTGCTGGTCGTGCTCGGGGTGGTAGCGCTGTGGCTGTTGAATTCTCTGGAAGATGCCAAGGAAGTCGTTGAGAAGCAAAACGTGGAGTTAAGTATCCGGCAAATGCGTACCGGCTTGCAGTTGGCTAAAGGTTTGGAACTGATACGGCAACGCAAAATCGACGTTTCTACATGGGTGGGTATGAACCCGATTGACTGGATGGCAGCACCGCCACGCGGCTATCGCGGTGAGTGTCCGGCACAAGGGGTACGGGAATTGCTTATAGATGAGTGGTGTTTTGATAGCAAGTCGCGAGAATTGTTTTACCGGCCGCGCCATATTGAGCATCTGAGCGGCTCAGATGCCGGAGTGATGAGAGGGAGTCCTTGTGAATACTTGCGTTGGAGCGTGGTGCGGGTAAATGAGGGTGGTTTTTCCGACGTACGCTTGGCAGCAGCAAACAACTGCCGTTGGGTACTGCCTGCAGATTGATTGAGTCAAGTGGCGGCTGTTTTTGCCGTTATATGCTGTAAGGCGTATGCTTCGCCTAAATATTTTTTAAGGAGTTTGAAAATGCAACGTAATGCAAAAGGTTTTACCCTGATCGAGTTGATTGTCGTGATTCTGATTCTAGGCATTCTGGCGGCTACCGCCTTGCCCAGATTCGCACAAATGCAAGCGGAAGCACGAATCGCAAAAATGAAAGGCGCCCTGGGGGCGGTCAAGGCGGGGGCTACGCTTTCGCACGCTCAACTATTGGTGCGGAATAACGCGGCCGATCTTACAGGCAACCCTGCCGGTGTAAATGACGTTAACCTGGAAGGTGTCGATGTAATATTTGTTAATGGTTATCCTAATGCTGCGACGATTGCCCCGGTTGCCGGTGTTACGAATGTGGCTCCCAATCCCGATTTTGTTATTGTGACAGCTGGAGCAACGACAACCATCACCCCGGATGCCGGGCATGCTACATGCTCGATTACCTACACGCAGGCTGCGGCGAGTAATACGTTGCCGACGTATGGTTCTGTGAACCTGACGGTCGCCAATTGCGATTGATGTACTGGAGTTCTGGAGGGATGAAAATGAAAAAGCAAACTGGTTTTACCCTGATCGAACTGGTTGTCGTGATTGTCATTCTCGGCATTCTCGCGGCGACAGCGCTGCCAAGGTTTGTTGATTTGTCGACCGAAGCCAATACGGCGGCGGCGGCTGGGATTGCCGGAGGCATTTCCTCTGCCGCAGCGGTTAACTACGCGGCACGTAAAGCTTCTGGCGCGACCAAGGGCGTTGCATATACGTCGGCAACGCCTTGTGCGATCGCAACGATCAACGGCATTATGCAGACGCCGCTCGATATCAAGTTTACTTACGCAGGCGCTGGTACCTGTGTCGCTGCCGCTGATGGTGCTGCCATTAATTGCACTGTAACGCCGAGCAGCGGTACGGCAGCGACGGCAACCGTCATCTGCGTGCCTTGATGTGTCAAATCGGAGTTGGTTGCGATTGCCTGCTTCCTGTTTCGATCCTTTGATGCTTGTCTGAAAGCCGCGCCAAATGGCGTTCTGTAAGTACATAGCCCGGAGAGTGGCGTCAATAGGCGTTCTCCGGGCTTGTGGTTTGTAGGTCGCCTATCCATGCGCCTTCCAGCGATGTTGGTTTGTGACGTCTTGTAGTGAGCGTTCTTGTGTGCTGCGGGGTTGCGATAGTTGGAGGTCGTTCCGATGGGCTCGGTGAATTGTATTGAACGAGTGATGGCCGCATCGGCGAGAAAATCTCGTCTGCTCGGCGGTGTCGCGCCGGAATACGTTGGTCCATGATCAGGGTGAATGCATTGTATTCATTGAGCCACTATCTTTTTGTCGCCGTGAGCCAGTCGAGTGGCAGCTTGTGCACGCACTTCGGAGGCAAACCATGACTTTGCGCACGGGAATGCGTTCGCTGTTGCTGGGCCTGTGTGTATTGCTGGGCATCGGTTACGGCCCGGTGCATGCACAGGCAACGCTTGTTGCTGACTACCGCTTTGACGATGTCGCCTGGTGTACGCCCGCTTCGGCGCTGGATTCCGTGGGTGGCCATCACGGCACTTTGATGGGTAGCGTGGGCTGGCAGGACTCTCCGGCCTCAGGGGGTAAACCTGTTAATGGCGCCGCGGTCAGCTTTTCTTCCGGGGCGATCGACATTACCGGCTTACCCCTGAATCTGGCTACCGGGGCAAGCAATTCGGTCAGTTTCTGGATGTACTGGGACGGTGTCAACAACGCCATGCCGCTTGGTTTCGGCCTGCACGACCTGTGGTTACAGTCCGGATCATTCGGTTTCAATACCTTCAATAGCGACATCTTCGGAATTTCGTCGACCGGGTTGTCCGGTGGTTGGCATCATGTTGCCGCCGTGTTTACGAATGGCAATGTGGCCGCTAACAAACTGTGGATCGACGGCGTTCCGCAGGTTCTGACACAGAGGTCGACGACGCCGAATAATGCCAATGCAGTTGCCAGTTCACACCTGCGGCTCAGTGGGGTCTGGGGAAATAGCGCTTACCTGTTTGGCGGTTCGCTCGACGTTGTGCGCATCTATTCAGGCCTGTTGACACAAAGTCAGGTTGATCAGGATCGCGTATTGACCAGCCCCGCCGTGGCTTGTCCGGCACCGCCAGCGCCCACTTTGGTTGCCCACTACCGTTTGGAAGATGCCTGGGATGTTTCCCACACCGCGGCCAATACCGTGCCAGGGGGGGCGAACGGTGATTTTTCAACGGCGTACCCAAGCAAAATTGCGGCGCCGGCGGTCGCTCCGAATAAGCCAAATACCTGCTTCGGTGCGTCCTTTTCAACGGCCAGCGGACCTTTGCTGAGCACCGGTAACGTGCTGAACCTGAACGCGGGTGGCAAGAACTCGGTGAGTTTCTGGATGTACTGGAATGGGGGTGACAGTCAGATGCCGTTTGGTTTTGATCGCTACGATCTTTGGTTGCAAGGTGGCGCCTTTGGATTCAATTCGGGCAACAGCGATATTTACGGTATCTCGTCTGCCGGGTTATCCAATGGCTGGCACCATGTGGCGGCGGTGTTCACCAACGCTAATATCGTCGGCAACAAGCTCTGGATTGATGGGGCGCCACAGGTTCTTTCGCAACAAAAATCATCGCCCAATAACACGGTGGCCTACGCCAAAAGCACCTTCCAGTTCAGCGGTTGGGCGACCAGTAGCGGCTACCGCTTTGCCGGCAGTCTCGATGAGCTGAAGGTTTATCAGGGCGAGATGACCGATGCCATGGTGTTGTCGGATTTCACCGACATCTGCGGTGCACCGCCCTCAACCTGTATCACTGATAATTTTTCTGCGGGCTTGAACACGGCGCTCTGGAATGTTTCAGGCACGGGTTATACGCCACAGGTGGTGAGCAGCCCAACCGTACCGACCAGTCGTCTGCGCCTGACAGACAATGGGAGCAATCGCTCAACCATGGCGCAACTCAAAAAGTGGTTCCCGGCGGCGAATAACAAGGTGGTCATTGAATTCGATTATTACGTCTATGGCGGGAGTGGTGCCGATGGCATAGCCGTCGTGCTTTCCGATGCCAGTGTGTCGCCCACAGCGGGCGGGTACGGCGGGTCTCTTGGCTACGCCAACCGCAGCGGTATCAACGGATTTAACGGCGGCTGGCTCGGTATCGGTCTGGACGAGTTTGGCAATTATCCCAATACCACCGAGGGACGCCGCGGTTACCCTGCAGGCTATACGCCACCGATCGGGGCGAACAAGGCCGCAGGTTTTTACGCGAGTTCAATTGGCGTGCGTGGTAGCGGTGTTAGCCAGGTTTCGGGCTACCAATTGCTCGCCAACACGGGTGTTGTCACCCCGTCGCTGACGACGACCAATACCGTGCCGCAACGTTACCGGGTGACTTTGGATCACTCGAACAGTCTTAATGCCTATGTCACTGTCGAGCGCAACACCGGTGCGGGTTATACCACTGTTGTGCCGACCTTTGATGCCAAGGGACCAAATAGTGGGCAGGCGGCCGTGCCGGCGAACATGCTGCTGTCCTTTACGGGCTCTACGGGTGGTGCAACCAATTTCCACGAGATCGGTAACCTTAGCGTGTGCGCAACACGTATGACAGATCCTGGTGGTTCGGCCGATGCGGCCAATTTCGAGTGTCTGGAAACCGGCGTGCTGCCGACTTGGAGTACCACTGCCCGACACCCGCTTTACACCAAGCTTGCCGATACGAACTTCAAGTTTGACATTGTGGCACTCAAAACGGACGGAACGATCGAGAACAGCTACATTGCGGCGGGAGGTAACGCTAAGGATGTAACGGTTGCGTTGTTCGATGACAGTGCCTCGCCGTCTCCCGTCTGTTCGGCCTACGCCGCTCCCGTTGCTACACAAACTGTGACCTACGTGTCCGGCGATGACGGGCGCAAAACAATCACCAGCAACTTCAATCTGAATCGTGCCTGGGGCAAGTTGCGCTGCCGGGTGACCGATGCCAATGCCGCATCGACGGTCTATGGTTGCTCGACTGATAGATTCTCGGTGCGGCCGCAAAGCTTTAATTCCGTATCATCAAGTGCCAATGGCGACAATGCCGGCACAAGCAATAGTGCAACAACGGTGGTCAAGGCCGGAGCCAGTTTTTCGCTGAGTGCGGGTACAGGGAAGATAGGTTATGGTGGTTTGCCCAAGATCAATGCGTCGCTGGCCGAATGGCCAAACGTGCCTGCTGGCGGCCGTGCCGCGCCGGGCGTGGGCATACTGGGCGGGGTGTTCACGACAGCGGCCAGTTCGGCGAGCGGAAACGGCGCGACGGGCGCGGCGTTTACCTATTCGGATGTCGGCTATTTCCGCTTGCAGGCGCAAGGGGTATATGACGACACCTTTACCGCACAGTCAGCGGATACGACCAATGGTGATTGTACCGACGATTTTTCCAATACGCTGGTTGGCGGGAAGTACGGCTGCAAATTCGGAAATACGGCAGCTACCAATCATTTCGGGCGTTTCATTCCGGATCACTTTCGGGTGCTACCTCCGGTCTTTACGCCGGGCTGTGGCGCTGGCGGATTCAGCTATATGGATCAGCCCTTTGCACTAAGTGCAACAATTGAAGCGCAAAATTCGGGGTATGCACGGACACAGAACTACGCCGGCAGTTTTGCCAACGGTGCAGTGAGTGTGCAGATGGAGAACGCCAACAGCGGTGTGCCGCTTGCCAATTCCCGCTTGGGTGGATTGGGCTCACCGGCGTGGGCCGCAGGCAGTTATTCCTTTGTTGCAACGCAATTTTTGAAGCTGGCCGGCGGCCCGGACGGGCCTTATGATCTTTTGGACATCGGGCTGGTAGTGGCCGATGAGGGTACGCTGCCGGCGGCATCCCGGCCTTATCTCATGGTGCGCGACATGGATGCGTCAAACACCAGTTGTACGCTGGATATGACCGGGCTTCCAACAGCGGCCGGCGTGTGTTCTGCAACCAGGATTGTGACTGCCGGCAAGATTCGTTATGGCCGGGTCAGGCTGCAGAACACCAATGGCTCTGAATTGCTCAATCTGCCATTGGATATGCGCTTACAGTATTGGGCGGGTACGGCAACGGGCTGGCAAACGAATGTAGCGGATACCTGCACGGCAATTCAGGCCTCGGATTTTGCTTTCAGTTTTCCGGGTGCAGGAAATCCTCTTGCCGCCTGCGAAACGGCGATTACGATCAGCGGTGTTGCCCCAAATTACACGGCGTCGCTGACCAAGCCGGGCGTGGGCAACAACGGGTGGACAGATATCACTCTGAATCTTGGGGTAACGGCCGCGGGGAATCGCTGTACGTCAGTCGGTACATCAGGGGCCGCATCAAGCACCGCCAACGCACCCTGGCTGCAGTTCAATTGGACGGGTGCGGTAGGCAACCCCGTTGCTCGGGCGACTTTCGGCGTTTACCGCTCCGGGCCGATCATCCATCGCCGGGAAATGTACTGAAATGTCTTTCAGACCATTCCATCCGTGCGGCAAATGGGGAAAAGGCTTCACGTTGGTTGAGCTGGTGGTGGTGATCATTCTGGTGGGTATCCTCGCGGTTGCGGCCATGCCGCGATTTTTTGACAATGTTTTTGATGAGCGCGGATTCCACGATGCCACGAAAGCGGCTGTGCAACATGCGCGGCGGGTGGCTGTGGCGAGCCGGCGCTATGTCTGTGTGACGACCACGCCGGGTACTGCAGCGGCGGGCATTGTGGCCCTTTCGATGGATACGGCTTTACCGGAGGCCGCTACGGCCGCAGTCAATTGCACGGTGCCCGTGGCCTTGCCCGCGCCGGGGCGTGGTTGTGCAGCGACGAATCAGGTTTGTGCGCCAAAAGGCGTGACCCTGGGGGGTAGCAGTGCTATTTTTGATCCGCTCGGACGCTCGGTAACGGTCGCCAAGGCCGTGCAAGCCGGGGCGCTCAGCATTACGGTGACCAATCAGACGCCCATTGCCATCCAGCCGGAAACAGGGTGGGTGCAATGAGACGCGGCTTTTCAACTTTTCGTCAGCGTGGTTTGACGTTGATCGAATTGGTCATGTTCATCATTGTGGTATCTGTGGGTTTGGCGGGGGTGCTGACGGTGCTGAATGTTACCGGCAAATCCAGTGCCGACCCGGTGATCCGCAAGCAGGCACTGGCCGTGGCTGAAGCCATGCTGGAAGAGATTCTGAGCAAGGACTATCAGAACGATCCCGCCGATCCGGGCAATACGAGTGCAACGCTCGGCTGTACATCAAGCACCGTGCCGGTGTGCGCTGCCAATACGGTATTGAACCGCCCGAACTACAACGATGTTGACGATTACAACGGCTGGAACCAGACCGGCGTTTATCAGGTGGACGGTACGCTGGCGCCGGTGCTTGGGGCCTATACGGTTGCGGTAGCCGTTGCGCCCTGGACATTGAGTGG
Source organism: Burkholderiales bacterium (assembly GCA_038203745.1). Lineage (GTDB taxonomy): Bacteria > Pseudomonadota > Gammaproteobacteria > Burkholderiales > Rhodocyclaceae > Propionivibrio. The sequence continues at coordinate 30,741 of JBBRDR010000016.1, forward strand.
TGTGGCCGGCAAGCGCGTCACGGTGACCGTCACGGGTGGAACGGAAACCATTGCCCTTGAGGGCTTCCGGGGCAACCTTTAAGCATGAAAAATACCCTTCAAAACACCGTTCAGCGCGGATTCACCCTGATCGAAGCGATCATGGTGATCGTCATCACCGGTATTCTTGGCACCATGGTTGCTGTTTTTATCCGTGCACCGGTGGATGGCTATCTCGACTCGGTGGCGCGCGCCGAGCTGACCGATGCCGGTGATACGGCCTTACGGCGCATGGCGCGGGACGTGCGTACCGCACTGCCGAATTCCTTGCGCACGGCGGGTGGGACAGGAACGTCGTGCTTTGAGTTCTTGCCCACAGTCGGTGGCGGGCGTTACCGAATTGCACAAAGCAGCACGGCGACGGGCGATGTTCTTGATTTTTCGGTGGCGGATACGTCGTTCGACGTGCTGGCCAGTACCAATCTGCCGCCGCCGGGAGGGTACGCCACGCCGCACCACGTTGTTATCTACAATCTGGGCATTCCCGGGGCGGACGCCTACACGGCCGCCAACCTGAATCGTGCAGCTATTGCTGCGGCGTCGACGGCGGCAAATATCACTTTGCCTGCCGCTGGAAACAAGTTTCCCTTCCAGTCACCTGGTAAGCGCTTTCAAGTTATTTCAAATTTTTCGGTCATCTATTCGTGTTCGGCACGAACGCTGATACGCTCGACCCGGGCGATCACGGCCGCACCGCTAGCCACTTGCCCGGCGGTGGGTACTGTTCTGGTCGGTAATGTGGATTGTGCCAACACGTCGTTTACCTACAATCCAGCAGTTTCGCAGCGCAACGGCCTGTTGACGATGACGCTGGTGCTCACTCAGGCGGGAGCGAGTACGCCGGAAACGATCCGTTTGTATCAGGAGGTGCACGTTGATAACACCCCTTGAGCGCAAGCGTCAGAAAGGCTTTGCCCTCGTTTCGGCGATTTTTATCCTCGTCGCGCTGGCCGCGTTAGGTGGGTTTATTGCCACCGTGTCGAGCACGCAGCACATCGGGTCTGCGCTTGATCTGGATGGTGCGCGCGCCTATCAGGCAGCACGGGCGGGTACTGAGTGGGGCGTGGCGGGCGCGATCAATGCGTCAGCCTGTGCTCCCACAACCAGCATTGGAACGGTCAATGGAATGGCCGTTACCGTGCTATGTACGACCTTGGCGACAGGTAATGTAATTGAGACCGGTCTGGGCAGTATTTATCAGGTTACGGCAATTGCTTGCAACCAGCCCGTTGCCGGTGTTTGCCCTGGCGCAGTTGGAGGGGCGAATTACGTTGAGCGACGTTTGACCGTGGTGTCGGAACGTTGATCCCGGCGAGGGGTTTGTTTTGTGTTTTTGTGAGATAATTCCTTGTTATTTAGTAGGTTAATAAGTATCCTTAAACAAAAATATGAGAATGGGAGTCAGGATGCTTCCTTTTTTTGCGACGCGACATAAGCCCGGTTGGATGGCCATCCTGCCTCAAGGCGGTGGGGTCACGCTTGCGCATGTGGTGCACGATCACAATGCCCGTCCGGAAGTCCGGCTGCTGGACACCTTTGCCGCTGAGGCTGGCGAACTGGATGCCTTGCAGCGCTTGAGTCATGCCCGTCAGCTTAAATCCTATGCCTGTACGACATTGATGAACGCCAGCGAGTGCAATGTCACGCAACTCGATGCGCCGGCCGTGCCGAAAGAAGAACGCAAGGAAGCGTTACGTTGGGCACTCAAGGAGTCAGTGAGTTATCCGGTAGATAGTGCTTGTGTCGATGTGCTTGATATCCCGGGTGATGGCTTGTCTGCAGGGCGTTCTGCCGGCGTGCTGGTGGTCTCGGCCTCTGAGCAGGCCGTGCGTGCGCGCGTCAAGGTGTTTGATGAGGCCAAAATCAGCCTGGAAGCGGTGGATATCCCCGAGATGGCACAGCGCAATGTTGCGGCCTTGCTGGAAGAAGATAACCGCGGCTTGGCTTTTCTGCGCATCGACGAATCCGGCATGATGTTAACGCTGACTTTTCATGGCGAGTTGGTGGCTGCACGTCGCGGCGAAGTAACGACGTCACAATTGAATGGGCACGATGCAGAACAGCGCGCACGGGTGAGGGAACGGCTGGGGCTTGAACTTCAGCGCAGTCTGGATAATTTTGACCGGCAGTACGGCCATATCCCCGTTTCCAAAGTAGTTCTGGCCACCTATCCGCGTGTCGAAGGGCTTGCCGACGAATTGCGGACCAACACTTACGCGCCGCTGCACGAGATGGATTTGTCTCCGGTGCTGGATTTTCCGGCAATTCCTGAACTGCGGAACACCGAGTATCAGGCGAAGCATCTTTTGGCGATCGGTGCGGCACTACGGACATCGGGCACCGCTGAGGTCAATAAGTGAGCCAACAGATCAACCTTTACGAAGCACGGCTGCGACCACGCCATGAACTGGCGACCGGGCGCAACGTGAGTATTGTGCTAGGCGTCTTGTTGTTACTGGTGGTGGTGTCGGCGGTGTTCGCCCGCTACGAGGCGGAGCGTGTGTCGAATGAGTTTGCCAAGCTGCGTAGCGAAGTGACCGTCACACAAGAAAAGGTCGCTGGTCTGGCCAAGGCACTTTCCGAAAGAAAAATTTCACCGGCGCTGCAGATGGAGCTCGACAACACACGAGAACTGCTGGCTTCCCGCAAGGAGCTGATGGCACTTCTTGATTCCGGGCAGTTGGGTAACAGCACAGGTTTTTATGCCGTCATGGCGGGGTTTGCCAAACAGACGTCAAGCGATTTGTGGCTGACCGGGTTTTCGATAAGCTCGGGGGGGCGGGAAATCGAGATCCGCGGCCGTTTGCTCGATTCAACCCGGCTGCCGGGCTACGTTCAGCGTTTGAGTGACGAGCCGGTTTTCCAGGGCCGGGGTTTTGCCGCACTGGATATGCAGAGTGTTGACCCTGATCCTGTGGGTGTGAAACCCGAGACACCAGGCGCTGCCGCACAAGCGTTGGCGCCACGCCTGCCGCGCTATGTCGAATTTGTTTTGCGTTCCGAGAATGCCGGTGAGGCTGCTGCGGCCGTCGGGGGTAAAAAATGAAGGCGCTACTCTCCGGCCTGATGGCCAAGTACGATGCGCTTGCACAGCGGGAGCGCACGCTGGTCGGAGTGGCTTTGCTGGGCGGCGTCCTGCTGATTGGCTGGTCTTTGTTTATCGACCCGGCAATTACACGCTTGCGGGTTGCTGAGCGGGGGATTGTCGATCAACGCTCACAACGGGTTGCGCTTCAGGCGCAGGTGCTTGCCTTGCAGTCACCCGAACAGGATCCGGAAGCGCTGGCGCGTGCCGAACTGGCGGGCTTCAAGAAACAATTGAATGCGCAGAACGAGCGTCTGGTCACGATGGAAAGTGCCTTGGTTCCACCCCAGCGTATGGCGGGACTGCTGGAGAACATGATCGGGCGCAAGAGTAGTTTGCGTTTGCTTAGTCTGCGCACCCTGCCGGTAGCGCCCGTGCTGGACAAGAAGGAAGGTGCGGAGGTGCCGGCTGCAACGAAATCTACAGCCGGACTCTACAAGCATGGGGTTGAGATCAAACTGGAAGGGAGTTATGCCGAGTTGGCTGACTATCTGGCGCGCCTTGAAAAAGCCCCACAGAAATTGTTGTGGAGCAGTGTTTCATTGTCCACTGAAAACCATCCGAAACTGGTGCTGACTTTGACCGTGTTTACCCTGGGTCTGGATCGCACATGGCTGATCGTATGAGGACAATCCGCTTTGGTGCGCTACTGATGTTCATGGCGCTGGCAGGACATGTGTCGGCACAAACAGTCATGGCTGACCCCACGCGTCCGTCCGCCGGGTTTATCGGAGAGATACAGTCAACCGAAATTAGCGGCCCGGTATTGCAGTCGGTAATTATTCCGAAGAAAGGCCGGCCGGTAGCCGTTATCGGTGGGCAACAGGTTGTGCTTGGCGGAAAGTACGGCGAGAGCCGTTTGATAAAACTGAGTGACCGGGAAGCGGTGCTTGAGGGGCCGGATGGGATTGAGCGCCTGATGCTGACGCCGGGAATCGAAAAAACAAATATTGTGACAAAGAAATCGACAGTAAAAGATACACAAAATCGAGGTAAGCCATGAAGACCAGATTCAAACTGCTGTTGATACTGATCGCGTTATTGCCGATCGCCCTGACGGGCTGCGGCAATATACAGCAAAGGAATCCGGGGCAGGCCTTTAACGCTATCGGTCAGGAGATGCAGGCCGCCATTGGAAGCAAACCTAAATCGATGGACGATGCCGTCAGTCAGGCCATGCTGCCACCGGT
>JBBRDR010000017.1:0-34815 GCA_038203745.1 Burkholderiales bacterium
AGCCCGAGCTGTTGAATTGCATATCCAATTGACTCGGCTTTCAGAAACAATGCCGCCAGCAAAACGAATAATTTACGGGTTATGAATTGATCAAGCCATCGTGTAAATTTCCGGGCTTGATACAAGAAAACCCGGTCTACGTGCTCTAGCGCACAGATTGACAAACTTCGTGCCTGCACTATGGTGATCACATGGAGTCTCGGCATATCTGCGGAGATTCAATACAGAGCGTATGCTCTTACTCATCTTGGTAAAGCATGAGCATTGCCATTTCCTGTTCATCCATTGTCAACAAAAACACCCGACAATATGGAATCAAAGGCATGGGAAGTTTGGTTCTGCAGGGCTTTCCACAACGCAACGGATTTTCTTCATGACCCCAATTCAGTCCAGCCCCGTTACTGACCGCGTCGGCACCATTACGTCGGTGCGCGGGAGCGTCGTTGACATCCGGTTTGAAGAGAATTTGCCGCCGATTTACTCAGTACTGCATGCCGGCGAGGATGGAAACATCATCATCGAGGTACTGTCGCAGAGTGACTCGCATCATGTCCGTGGCATTGCCTTGACGCCAACACAGGGCCTGGCTCGCGGCATGGCGGTGCACGACACGGGCGGACCATTAAAAACCCCGGTGGGCAAAGCGATTCTCTCGCGCATGTTCAATGTCTTCGGCGAGGTGATCGACCGGGGCACGGATTTGCAAAATGTGGAATGGCGTTCGGTGCATCGCACGCCGCCACCGCTGACGCAACGCTCCACGCAATCGGAAGTCTTTGAGACGGGCATCAAAGTCATCGACGTGCTTTCACCGCTGGAACGCGGAGGCAAGGCCGGACTATTCGGCGGCGCTGGCGTGGGCAAGACGGTTTTGCTCACCGAAATGATCCACAACATGGTGGGAAACCACGAGGGTGTCAGCATTTTTTGCGGCATCGGCGAGCGTTGCCGCGAGGGCGAAGAACTCTACCGCGAGATGAAGGACGCCGGCGTGCTGCCAAACATGGTGATGATGTTCGGCCAGATGAACGAACCGCCAGGCTGCCGCTTTCGTGTCGGCCATGCAGCACTGACCATGGCTGAGTATTTCCGCGACGATGAACATCGTGATGTGTTGTTGCTGGTCGACAATATTTTCCGTTTCATCCAGGCCGGCATGGAAGTCTCCGGTCTGATGGGGCAGATGCCCTCGCGGCTGGGCTATCAACCGACCATGGGCACCGAGCTGGCCGGGCTCGAAGAGCGTATTGCCAATACCGAGAACGGTGCCATCACCTCGATTCAGGCCGTCTATGTGCCGGCGGACGATTTCACCGATCCGGCGGCGGTCCATACCTTCTCGCACCTCTCTGCCTCAATTGTATTGTCGCGCAAGCGGGCGAGCGAAGGACTCTATCCGGCCATCGATCCGTTGCAATCGAATTCCAGAATGACGACACCGACCATCGTTGGCGAACGCCACTACGCCGTGGCGCAGGAAATCCGGCGCACGCTCGCCCAATACACCGAACTCAAGGACATCATCGCCATGCTCGGTCTGGAGCAACTCTCGCCCGAAGATCGCAATGTTGTTGGCCGTGCTCGCCGGCTGGAGCGTTTTCTCACCCAGCCCTTCTTTACCACCGAGCAATTCACCGGGCTCAAGGGCAAGCTGGTCAGCCTGGAGCAGGCACTCGATGGTTGCGAACGCATTCTGCGCGATGAATTCAAGGACTACCCGGAGAGCGCGCTGTACATGATCGGGTCGATTGACGAAGCGAAGAAGCCAAAGCCTGCCGATAAAGTTCCGGCAAAACCCGAAACATCAGCCCAACCGGTAGCAGACGTCCATGAATCTTAAAGTGCTTTTGCCCTTCAGGATATTCACCGAAATAACCGGCGTATTGCGCCTGTCAGCGGAGACACGCGACGGCTCGTTCGGCCTCTTGCCGCACAGGCTCGATTGCGTTGCGGCACTTGTGCCGGGAATCCTGAGTTACGAAACAGAAGCCGAAGGCGAAGTCTTCGTCGCGGTGGATGAAGGCGTGCTGGTCAAAACCGGCGCGGAGGTGCTCGTATCCGTACGCCGCGCGATGGTGGGAAGTGATCTTGGGCAACTACGCGCCGCGGTTGAACAGGACTATTTGAACCTGGATGATCAGGAGCAGAGTATGCGCACGGTCATGGCAAAACTGGAGACGGGTTTTCTGCAACGCTTTGCGAGCTTCAAGCATGACTGACAAACTGACGAAACCCGCGAAAGTGACTCCCGATTTTGCCGAACAGGTGGGCATCAAGGCGGCGCGCAAACTCAAGGCACGGCGTAATAACACCTCGGGCGTCTGGTTCGGGCTGGGCATGATGGGGTTGATTGGCTGGTCGGTGGTGGTTCCCACACTGCTTGGCGCAGCACTCGGACTCTGGCTGGACCAGCACTATCCCGGAGGCCGCTCATGGACGCTGGCGCTGTTGATTACCGGGCTCATCATCGGCTGCTTCAACGCCTGGCATTGGGTCGAGAAGGAAGACAAGGCCATGCGTGACGAACAGGAGAGTGGCAATGAATGACATCATCGGATGGATCGTAGCGGGAGTGGCCGGAATGGCGCTCGGCGTCTTCTTCTTCGGTGGCTTGTGGTGGACCGTGCGATCAAGTCTTACCTCACCACGGCCCGGCCTGCTGGTACTCGTCAGTCTGCTGCTGCGCCTGGGCATCACGCTGTCCGGCTTTTACTGGGTTGCCGGCGGGAATTGGCAACCGCTGGTCGCATGCCTCCTTGGGTTTGTCATGGCACGAGCAATCGTTCTACGGTTCCTCACACCATGGCTCGAACATCACGCCACAGCCCCGGAGATCACTCATGCGCCTTAGTCCGGACGAGCTGATCTTCTGGCAACTCGGCATCCTCAAGCTCAACGGCACCATCGTGTTTACCTGGGCCTTGATGCTCTTCCTGGTGCTTGGCTCAAAGCTGGTTACGCGCAAACTGTCGATGGACCTGCAACGTTCGCGCTGGCAAAACCTGCTGGAAATAGTCGTAATCGCCATCAACAAGCAGATTGAAGAGGTGGGACTCTCCCAGCCGGAGAAATACCTCGGTTTCATCGGCACGCTGTTTCTGTTTGTCGCCACTGCCAGCCTGTTCACCGTTGTCCCTGGCTACGAACCGCCCACCGGATCGCTGTCCACGACGGCGGCGCTGGCGCTCTGCGTACTGGTCGCCGTGCCGATGTTCGGTATTGAAGAGCAAGGACTGCGCGGCTACCTCAAGTCCTACATCGAGCCAACCGTCATCATGCTGCCATTCAATATCATCAGCGAAGTCTCGCGCACGCTGGCACTGGCTGTACGTCTTTTCGGAAACATGATGAGCGGCGGCATGATCATCGCCATCCTGCTCACGATCACGCCCTTCCTGTTTCCGATTGTCATGACCCTCCTCGGGCTACTGACCGGCATGGTGCAGGCTTATATCTTCAGCATTCTGGCCGGGGTGTATATCGCGGCGGCCACGCACGTCAGCAAACCGCCATCCGTTGAACAATCGGACAAACAAGCGGCCGATCCATCAAAAGCATAAAACCACAACTTTTCAAAAAGGAAACAACATGGATACCCTGAGCATCGTCGCCGTCGCATCAATCGTCATTGCCGGCATCACTACCGGATTCGGCACCATGGGGCCGGCACTGGCCGAAGGACGGGCCGTGGCGACTGCACTGACGGCGCTGGCTCAGCAGCCCGATGCTTCTGCCACGATCACGCGGACCCTGTTTGTCGGTCTAGCCATGATCGAGTCGACAGCCATCTACTGCTTCGTGGTGTCGATGATTCTTATTTTTGCCAACCCGTTCTGGAATTTCGCCATCGCCCAGGCCGCAGGAAAGTAAATCATGCTGATCGATTGGTTCACCGTCGGTGCGCAAGTGATCAATTTCCTGATTCTGATCTGGTTGATGAAGCGCTATCTGTATCAACCCATACTGCACGCAATCGACGCCCGCGAGACGCGGATCGCCGCCGAGCTTTCAGACGCGGACGCCAAAAAAGCCGAAGCAAAAAAGGAACGCGATGATTTCGAGCGCAAGAACGAGGCGTTCGACAAGCAACGCGCCGAACTGGTCAGCAAGGCCAGCGATGAAGCCAACACAAAAGGCCAGCAGTTGATGGACGCCGCCCGGCAAGCGGCCGATGCCTTGAGTGCAAAGCGACAGAAAGCATTGAACGATGAGCAACAAAACCTGAAGCAAGCCATTGTCCAGCGCACACAGGAAGAAGTGTTTGCGATCACGCGCAAGGCGCTCACCGATCTGGCGGACACTTCTCTCGAAGCTAGCATGACCGACGCCTTCACGCGGCGCGTACGGGCCCTCACGGGCAAAGACAAGGATTCACTCGCTGCCGCTCTGAAGAATTCCGCCACGCCAACGATCATCCGTAGCGCCTTCACCTTACCTCAGGAACAGCGTGCGGCAATCGGGCAAGCCCTCAACGAAACCTTCTCGGCCGATATACAGATTGATTTCGTCGTAACGCCGGATGTCATCAGCGGCATCGAACTCACCGCCGGCGGTCAGAAAGCCGCCTGGAGCATTGCCGGCTATATTTCGTCGCTGGAACAACGCATCGGTGAGTTAAGCAAGGCGCAGAATGCCAAAAACACCCTCACACCTGAGACAAAAGTTGCAGCCGAACCTGAAACAAAAGCCAGCAAAAAAGCAAAACAGGAAAGCAAACCAGCGCCCTCCGGGAAACCTGAATGAGCTCATCGCCCGACAGTTTGCATGGCTTGATCGATAGTGCTTTCGCCAGCCTCAGTCAGGTCCGCGAATCCTTCACGCCGCAACTGACGCCGTATGAGATCGGCACCATCAGCCGCGTGTCCACCGGCATTGCCCAAGTTTCCGGGTTGCCGGGCGTCGGTTTTGAAGAGTTGATCGAATTTCCCGGTGGCGTATTCGGCATTGCCTTCAACGTCGATGAAGACGAGGTTGGCGTCGTTCTGCTGGGAAATTACGCCCATCTGCAAGCGGGTGACGAAGTCAAACGCCTGGGACGTGTCATGGATGTCGCCGTGGGTGAAGGGTTTCTTGGGCGCGTAATCGACCCCCTCGGGCGCGTACTCGACGGCATGGGGCCGGTGACTTTCGATTCGCGCCTGCCGACCGAACGACCGGCAGCGCAGATCATGGATCGCGCCCCGGTGACGGTGCCGCTGCAGACCGGTCTGATGGTCGTCGATGCCCTCATCCCGGTCGGACGGGGCCAGCGCGAGTTAATTCTGGGCGACCGGCAGACGGGAAAAACCGCCATTGCCATCGACACTATCCTCAACCAGCAAGGCCAGGACGTCATCTGCATCTATTGCGCCATCGGCCAGCGCGCCTCGGCAGTGGCCAAAGCAGTCGCCAGGCTGCGTGAATCCGGTGCCATGGACTACACCGTGGTAGTCGTAACCGAGGGCAACGACCCGCCGGGTCTCGCCTACATCGCGCCCTATGCGGCCACCAGCATGGCAGAACACTTCATGGAAGCGGGCCGCGACGTACTGATCGTGTATGACGATCTGACGCAGCATGCCCGCGCCTATCGCGAAATTTCGCTACTTTTGCGCCGCCCGCCAGGGCGTGAAGCTTTTCCCGGCGACATCTTCTACATTCATTCGCGCCTGCTCGAACGCGCCACACGTTTGCGCAAGGAACTTGGGGGTGGGTCGCTCACCGCGTTGCCGATCATCGAGACTGAAGCACAAAATATTTCTGCCTACATTCCGACCAACCTGATTTCCATCACCGATGGGCAAATCTACCTGTCGCCGACGCTGTTCGAGTTGGGTGTTTTGCCGGCAGTCGATGTTGGGAAATCCGTCTCGCGCGTCGGCGGCAAGGCCCAGCGCGCGGCCTACCGTGCGGTAGCCGGAGACCTCAAGCTGGCCTACGCCCAGTTCGAGGAACTGGAAACCTTTGCCCGATTTGGCGCGCGGCTTGATGACGACACGCTCAAGATCATCGCCCACGGCCTGCGCATCCGTGCCTGCCTCAAACAGGCACAATTTTCCCCAATCTCGGTCGCTGAACAGATCGCGACCTTGCTGGCGCTGACGGCAGGACTCTTCGACCCGATTGCGCTGGACAAAATGCCGGAAGCGGAACGTGCCGTTCGTACGGCGGCAGCGGACATTCCGGCCGATGTAGTCGAGCGGTTTGAAAGTGCCTACAAGTTAAGTGACGAGGATCGCCAGGCGATCACCGGAATTGCCCGCCAGGCCCTGTTGGCTTTCTTGCCAAAACCCGATGATGCAGTCAATCAAACAACGGTCGGCAGGGAGCCGAAGCCCGAGGACAAGCCCGGGAAAAAGACATGAAAGCATGGTACGTTGGGGCTTCGAATAGTCGCGCTCTACCACTTTCCACTACTGCACCATCACCACCACAAGGAGAAAACGATGAAAATCCAGATCAACACCGACCACAACATTGAAGGTCATGAGGCGCTGACCACCCACGTCAACAGCGTCGTGGAGAGCGCCTTGGGCTCATTCAGCGATCACATTACGCGTATCGAGGTTCATCTGAACGATGAGAGCGGGGCAAAACAAGGCCCATCAGGCGGACAGAGCGACAAGCGCTGCATGATGGAAGCGCGTCTTCAGGGCCATCAACCGCTTGCCGTAACGGCTCACGCCGACACGCTCCATCAAGCCATCGACGGCGCAGCGAACAAACTGACGCGCCTGGTCGAGAGCACCCTTGAGCGACTGCACGATCACAAACATCGCCGGGACGCGCTGACGCCAGACGATGAAATGCCGCCGGAGGCGTAATGGGCGAAAGCACGGCGGGCCTGCAGCGAAAAATTGCCAGTGCCGGTGATTTGCAGTCTGTCGTGCGCACGATGAAAGCAATGGCGGCGTCTAGCGTCGGGCAATACGAGAACGCTGTGCGCTCGCTCGAAGAATATTATCGAACCGTCAACCTCGGACTGATTGCATGTATCCACGAAAAAAAGGCATTTTCGCCGACTCAAGCGGACAAGCGGGATAACAGCGCAATTGGCGCCATCGTCATTGGTTCCGATCAGGGGCTGGTGGGCCAATTCAACGAAGTGCTGGTATCGTTCGTCACGGCGAAGCTGGAGAAAATGCCCGGTCAGAAAACCGTTTGGACTATCGGCGAGCGCATTCAGTCCCGCCTGGCCGAAACGCCATTTGCTTCTACAGAAAGCTTTGTTCTGCCCAACTCGATTGCTGCCATTACGCCACTGGTGGGGCAGATTCTGATCGAGATGGAAAAACATCGTGAGGATGGGAGTATTTCTCAAGTCTATCTTTTCCATAACCGTCCGAAATCCGGCGCCATCTATGCGCCCGTCTGTCAGCGGCTGTTGCCCTTGGACGATGATTGGCAGAAGAATCTGCTCACTACCCCCTGGCCGACCAGGACCCTGCCCGAAGTGATGAATAGCCATGCTCAGACCTTTCTGGCCGTCGTTCGCGAATACCTTTTTGTCTCGCTGTTCAGAACCTGCGCCGAATCCCTGGCCAGCGAAAACGCCAGTCGGCTGGCGGCGATGCAACGTGCCGAAAAGAATATTGATGAGCTGCTTGAGGACTTGAACCAGACCTTTCATCGCCTGCGCCAGAGCAGTATTGATGAAGAATTGTTCGACGTAATTTCGGGATTTGAGGCCTTGGCAAAATCGTAAACCCGACAAATCAACCTATGGAGGAGCATGCAAATGGCCAGAATCGAAATCATTGAAATGGACGCCCATCGTGAACAACTTGTTTCCGATGTAAAGAAACTCGTTGAAAAGTACCGATCGATTTTCGGCTGGGACGTCCCGGACAACGATCAGCCGTTTTCAGACAACCTGATCCTGACAGAGATACGCATGGCTTTGGACAATATCGATGCAAACTTGCAAGAACAAGCCCGCACATGAGAATCGTTATGACCTAACCGGAGAACTGACAATGAATACTCAAGCACTGATCACCACCGCCAAAGCCATGGTTGCCGAAGGCAAAGGACTGCTGGCCATTGATGAAAGCACCGGCACCTGCAACAAGCGATTTGCCGGCGCCGGAATCCCCCAGACCGAAGAAAACCGGCAAGCCTATCGCGACGTTCTCATTTCCACGCCCGGGCTCAATGAATGCATCAGCGGCGCCATTCTTTATGACGACACCGTCCATCAGTGTCGCGCTGACGGAACGTCTTTCGTCAAGACGCTCAGCGATGCGAACATTATTCCCGGCATCAAGGTCGACCTAGGTGCCAAGGAGTTGCCCGCGTTCCCGAGAGAAAAGATTACCGAAGGACTGGACGGTTTGCGCGCTCGCCTGAAGAATTATTTCGACCTCGGCGCGCGCTTTGCCAAATGGCGCGCAGTGATCACCATGGGTGACGGCTTGCCCAGCCGTGCCTGCATCGAGGCCAACGCCCAGGCACTGGCCCGCTACGCCGCCCTGTGTCAGGAAGCCGGGCTGGTGCCCATCGTCGAGCCCGAAGTATTGATGGATGGCGCACACACCATGGCGCGTTGTGGCGAGATCACGGAAGACGTTCTGCATCAGGTTTTTGCACAGCTCTACCGTCAGCACGTCCTGTTCGAAGGCATGATTCTGAAACCCAATATGGTCGTACCGGGATTGGCCTGCACCACACAGGAGAGTATCGATGAAGTCGCCGATGCCACCGTAGCATGCATGCGGCGCGCCGTACCGGCGGCGGTTCCGGGCATTGCCTTTCTCTCCGGCGGACAAAGCAGCGAACTCGCCTCCGCGCGCTTGAACGCCATGCACGTGCGCTTCAATACATCACCGGAGCGGACGCCCTGGGCCCTATCGTTTTCGTTCGGGCGCGCACTTCAAAATGAAGCCCTGCAAGCCTGGGCCGGCGTCGAAGCCAACCGGGAAAAAGCGCAAAACGCGCTGCTCCATCGCGCCAGTTGCAACGGCGCTGCGTTACGCGGCAAATATGAGGCAAGAATGGAAACCTTATGAATCCTGTCCAGCTCTATCTGATACGCCATGGTGAAACGGCCTGGTCACTCAGCGGGCAACATACCGGTCGCTCCGATATTGCCTTGACCGAGCACGGAGAAGCCGAGGCGCGCGAACTGGCACCACGACTGGCACGCATCCATTTCTCGGCAGTACTGGTCAGCCCGCGCCTGCGCGCGCGCCAAACCTGCGAACTGGCGGGACTGGCCCAGGGCAGCGAGATCGAGCCGGATCTTGCGGAGTGGAATTTTGGTGACTACGAAGGACTGCTGTCGGCAGATATCCGCAAGACGCGCCCGGAATGGAACGCCTGGCGGGACGGCAGTCCCGGCGGCGAATTGCCGGCTGACGTCAGCGTTCGAACGGACCGGCTAATCGCCCGCCTGAATTTGATGCACGGCAAGGTAGCGCTGTTCTCGCACGGTCAGTTCGGCGCCTCACTGGCCGCTCGGTGGATCGGCCTGCCGATCATCGAAGGACAGCACTTCATCTTGCATACGGCATCACTGAGCATTCTCGGCCACGATGACAAACACCCTGATCTGAAGGTCATCGAGTTATGGAATGACACGCCGGCCACCCGGCGATTTGAACATGAAACTAGAAAACTGAACTCGAACGAGCTCGAAGGCCCGACGGCAGCAATTACCCTCTCAGGAGCGCTTGTGCTGAATGCCTGTTGAATGACCCGGCCGGAGCGACCATAACTTAGCGGGGTATTATATTGCCTTGCTGAATCGTCACTAGCCCCTAAAAGCCCACATGTTTGATATCGCCGCGATCTGCCTCGTTGTAACTGCCCTTCTTGCCTATCTAAATCATCGTTTTGTCGGTTTGCCGACCACCATCGGCGTCATGGCAACTGCCATGGCGCTATCGTTGGCATTAGTCGGTCTGGATCTGGCAGGCTTCGGGCATGGTTTGCGCCAATATGAAGAATCGCTGCTGCGCTCGATTGATTTTTCCGATGTGCTGATGCAGGGCATGTTGTCGCTGCTGCTGTTTGCCGGGGCCTTACATGTCGATTTGAGTGAACTCAAGGCCTACCGCTGGCAAATCGGCGGCTTGGCGGTGCTGGGCACCTTGCTGTCGACCGTGATTGTCGGATTCGGCATGTGGTTGGTACTGCCTCGGGTGGGACTGGATTTGCCTTTGCTTTATTGCTTGCTGTTTGGCGCGTTGATTTCGCCGACTGACCCGATCGCCGTGATGGGCATCCTCAAGTCGGCCGGGGCGCCAAAGGATCTGGAACTGGTGATTGCCGGTGAATCATTGTTCAATGATGGCGTCGGTGTGGTCATTTTCTCCTTGCTTCTCGGCATGCTGATTCAGGGGGCGACGCCGACGGTGGGCCATGTTTTTGAATTGCTGCTGCACGAAGCCGGCGGCGGCCTGCTATTTGGCCTGGCCATTGGTTATGTGACTTTTCGCCTGCTCAAGAGCGTCGATAACTATCAGGTGGAAGTGTTGTTGACGCTCGCGGCGGTGACTGGAGGCTACTCACTGGCCAGCCAGTTACACGTTTCCGGGCCGCTGGCCATGGTCGTCGCTGGTTTAATGATCGGCAATCACGGACGGGCGCTGGCGATGTCGGATACGACCCGGCGCTATGTCGATATGTTCTGGGAATTGCTTGATGGAATTCTTAATGCGGTGCTCTTCGTATTAATCGGCATGGAAGTGCTGATCATCAGCTTCTCCGGCAAGGTGCTGATGGGTTCTACCGTCGCCATCGTGGTGACGCTGCTTGCCCGACTGCTGACCGTGGGTGCGCCAGTGGCTGCTTTGCGGAGAGTCTTCAGGCTGCCGCGCGGAGCTTGGAAGGTGCTGACCTGGGGCGGTCTGCGTGGCGGCATTTCGGTGGCCTTGGCGCTGTCGCTGCCACTCGGCACCGAGCGAGATGCAGTGCTTGGACTGACCTACTGTGTTGTCGTTTTCTCGATTCTCGTTCAGGGCCTATCGATTGGCCGTGTTGTGCCAACGTCCATCCAGAAGAAGACGTGATGCGTAGTGCAAATGCTGCAGGTCGCTCAACTCGGCATGCGCTGAAGCGGTGGTTTGCAATTGACTCAGGTCAACATCACGTTGCGACATGCATGATCCGCTTCCTGAACCATACGCTCAGAAAAATGTTGTGCGTAAAAGGGGCACCGACCGGGGGCGAATTGAGAACAATCAGGTGATTGATGCTGTTATCTCGACGTCAATATCTGACTTAGAAAAACCCATCGCGGTCGATACAAATCGAATCCAAATACTGCTTTCTGACATCAAACGACTGCTTCGAACAACGCCCCTGCGCCAGCCGTGATCGTCATGGCCAGGGCACCCCAAAAAGTGACTCGCCAAGCACCGGTCAGCGCGTTGGCACCGCCGACCCAGGCGGCGGTAGCGCCCAATGCGGCCAAAAAGATCAGCGAAGCAGCCGCGATGCACAAAATCAGATACGCTTCTGGTGCCAAGGCGGTCACCAGCAAGGGTAGTAATGCGCCAACCGCAAAACTGGCCGCCGAGGCCAAAGCCGCCTGAATCGGACGCGCACTGAAGTCTTCTGAAATGCCGAGTTCATCGCGCGCATGCGCACCGATAGCGTCGTGCTCCATCAATTGCTCGGCCACTTGGCCTGCCAGCTTGGCATCGAGTCCGCGAGCGATGTAAATCGCCGTCAGTTCGTGCTGTTCTGCAACGGGATTCCTTTCAAGCTCAGCGCGCTCACGCGACAAGTCGGCATTTTCGGTGTCGGCCTGCGAATGGACCGACACATATTCGCCAGCGGCCATCGACATGGCGCCAGCGACCAAAGCAGCGACACCGGTCAGCAAAAGACTGGCGTGGCTGGCATTGGCGGCAGCAACGCCAACCAGAAGGCTGGCGGTCGAAACGATGCCGTCATTGGCGCCAAGCACGGCGGCGCGCAACCAGCCGATACGATCGGTACGGTGGCGTTCTGCATGGTGTCGCAATGAGCTCATGAGTCCTCGCATCCATCAATTAATTAGCAGCCAGGCACCATCAGGGCGCCCGACCGTTTTCAACGATTAGTGAAAACCAAGCTGAAATCCTACGCCGCTTCCGGCATTCTGGTGCGGTTAGAATGCTCAAAAGGTTTCGAGTAATTTCGTGTTGGCCAGTACGGTATGTACTTTCAATACCTCGTCGGCACTGCCATGCACCAGAAGGACATACTTGTCGACCTTCAATGCTGTTTCATACTTGATCACCTGGTCTTTGGGCACGCCGATTCCGGTCAATGCCGCACCCAGTGCCGAGATACCCCCGACGACCACCGCAGACTCAAGGCCGCCGACCAGAGCGGCCACAATCGGTTCGGCCATTGCCACCAGGCCCAGTCCGGGCAGGAAGAACACCGCCGGTGCGAACAGAAAACCCCAGATACCGCCCCAGAAGGCGCCTATGCCGCACCAGGTCTTGATTCGGTCGCCCGTCGTGTAAAAGCCGATAGGGTGTTCTTCGGTGTGATAGCCCTTGCCGATCAGCGAGAGTTTCTTCATATCGAAGCCGGCTCGGCTCAACGACTGGATGGCTTGTTCGGCTTCGACGTGCGTGTTGAAAACGTAGAAGGGTGAATAATCATTTTCCATGATGTGTCTTGTTGAGTTGAGTTAACAAATATGTGCCAAACGAAAAATCAGGGCTGTTCGGCGGCGCACTGTAGGAGGTGTAATTCGCCGTTTGTCCAGGATCGTCATTGCCACGACGTGACTTGTTCACAAGCGTTCACCGATCCGATATCAGCCAGCCTGCATGGCTTGCGCGAACTCGCCGGCCTTGTCGCCGACGATCAGGTGCAGCACACCCGGAGCGGCATTCATGACCGCGGCTACCCCAGCGGTTTTAGCCGCAGCGGCGTCGAACTTCGCCGGATCGGCCAGTTCCACGCGCAAACGGGTCAGCGCCACAGCCTCCAGTTTGCGGACATTGGCCTGCCCGCCCAAGGCGGCCAGCATCGACACGGCCGCTTCGCTCACCCAGTCCTCGACTGAATCGGCGGCAAGCGGTTTTGTCGTTGAATGGATATCTTTTGCCGCCGCCGGTTCGGCCTTGGCAGTTCCCGGCATAGGGTCGCCGTCTGCTTCCGGGCCAGCGTCCTTGAGGTAATCCTCCATTTCGCCCTTCATGTTTACCGACAGCGGGCCAAAGATTGCCTGCACCCCATTGCCGACCATCATGACGCCGCTAGCGCCCATGGCCTTGAGCCTCGGTTGATCGACCTTGGCCGGATCAACCACGGCAACCCGCAGGCGCGTGATGCAGGCATCGAGGCTGGTGATATTTTTGCGCCCGCCGAAGGCCAGAACCAGATCGCGTGCCTTGCCGAACTTGCCTTCGCTCATGACGATTGTCGCCGCGCCTTCAACGTCGTCTTCACGACAGGGGGTCTTGAGATTGAATTTCTGGATCACAAAACGGAATACAACGTAATAGATCACGGCGTAGATCGGGGCAAGAATGAATACGTACCATGCGTTCTGTGCTTTGTCACCGATCAGGTTGAACATCATAAAGTCGATGCCGCCCTGCGAGAAGGTGAATCCCATGTGCATGCCCAGCGTATTGGCAATAAACTGTGCCGAGGCGGTCAGACAGGCATGGATGAAATAGAGCACGGGGGCCACGAAAAGGAAGGCAAACTCAATCGGCTCGGTGATCCCGGCGGCGATCGAAGCACTCAAGAGCGTGACCGAGTTCGCTTCGGAGCAAGCATTGACCGAGGCGATTCAGATGCCTTGATGCGACACCGAGCACAGGATATGGGACGTATTTCACGATATGTGGGTCAGCGCACAGAACATCCGGATCGCGCGACGGAGAATGAGATGAAGGCGCCATCAAATTAGCGCGGATCACTCGCTGAAGCTTTTGGTTTCACGGCAATCAACCACTACAAGGAGCGTCACGATGCAACTTGGCATGATCGGCTTGGGGCGCATGGGTGCCAGTCTGGTGCAGCGATTGGTGCACGATGGTCATGAATGCGTCGTCTACGACATCAACCCAGCATCCGTCGAAAAGCTTACCGGCCCGGGCGTCTTAGGGACCACATCGATGGCCGATCTGGTGACAAAACTGGACAAGCCGCGTGTCGTCTGGCTGATGGTACCCGCAGGACTGGCCAGCCCGCTCGTCGAGGATCTGTCCGCCTATTTGGAAGCCGGCGACATCATCATCGATGGCGGCAACAGCTATTATCACGACGACATTTTGAGAGCCGGGTCGCTTACGCCGAAGGGTATTCATTACGTCGACTGTGGCACCAGCGGTGGTGTCTTCGGTCAGGAGCGTGGTTTCTGTTTGATGATTGGCGGAGAGACTGAAGTCGTCAGATTTCTGGACCCGATTTTCAAAAGCATTGCCCCTGGAGTCGAGGCGGCAGCGCGTACCCCCGGCCCGGCCGGTAATCCGGGTTCTGCCGAGCAGGGCTATCTGCATTGCGGGCAATGCGGAGCGGGCCATTTCGTCAAGATGGTGCACAACGGCATTGAATACGGTCTGATGGCGGCGTATGCCGAAGGTCTGAACATCCTGCACGGCGCGAATGCGGGCAAACGCCCGCACGATGCGGACGCCGAAACCTCGCCGCTACGCCATCCGGAGCATTACCAGTACGACCTTGATCTGCCGCAAATCGCCGAAGTCTGGCGTCGCGGGAGCGTGATCAGCTCGTGGCTGCTCAACCTGACGGCCAGCAGCTTGCTCGCTGACCCAAATCTAGACAAATACGGCGGCCGGGTATCGGATTCCGGTGAGGGGCGATGGACTATTGCGGCAGCAATCGATGAAGGTGTACCGGCCCCGGCATTGAGCGCCGCGCTCTACGGTCGCTTCAGTTCGCGGGATAAAGGGGACTTTGCCAACCGCGTACTGTCGGCCATGCGCAAGCAATTTGGCGGGCACGACGAGAAGCCCGAATGAAAAAGCCGAGGCCCGAGATCAATACCATTCACACAGCAGCTTCCATCACGCGCACGCCGTTCCGTGCCGATTACAATTTTTCCGTGGCTTCAAGACCTTTCAGAGTCATTGACTACAAACAGGAAACCACATGACTCCCGGCGTTCCCGTTACGCTCTACCTCAATGCGCTGGCCGCTCCGAACACTGTCAATACCATCCCCGGAAAAACCTTGTTGGCCGTTGCCGACCATGGCAAGGTCAGCAACGTTTTACCGCCGGATGGAAGCCATTCCGAAGCCGGGATCGCTGATTTCGCCGGCGAAGGCACCGCCCCCCACGACCGGCACACAACCGAAACCCATCAACCACTTCAACCGGGAATTCAGCATGGCAAAAGGAATGATTCTGGCCGCCGGCCAGGGCACACGGGTTCGCCCGCTGACCAAGGACTTACCAAAACCGATGGTACCCATTCTGGGCAAACCCGTCATGGAGTACCTGATCGAGCACTTGGCACTCCATGGCATCACCGAGATCATGGTCAACGTGGCCTACCACTACAAGAAAATCGAAGCCTACTTTGGCGATGGCCGACGCTGGGGTGTCAACATCGGATATGCCTTTGAAGGTGTCTATGAGCAGGGCGCCATTCAGCCCAAGCTCAAGGGCTCGGCCGGTGGCATGAAAGCCATCCAAGACTTCAGCGGATTCTTTGATGAAACGACACTGGTCATCTGCGGCGACTCGATCGTTAACCTCGACATCAGCGCCGCGCTGGCGGAACATCGCGACAAGGATGCGATTGCCAGCGTAGTAGTGATGCAGGTACCAGACGATCAGGTGCAGAACTACGGGGTGGTGGTGGTCGATGACGATAAGCGCGTGCGCTCGTTCCAGGAAAAACCGAGCCCGGCACACGCCAAATCCAATCTGGTCAGCACCGGGATCTACATCTTTGAACCACAGGTTCTTGATCTGGTGCCCTCGGGGGTTAACTTCGATATCGGCAGCCAGCTGTTCCCCCTGCTGGTCGACAAGGGCTTACCCTTCTTTGCCCAGAACCGTGCCTTCAACTGGATCGACATCGGCCGCATCACCGACTATTGGTCGGTCCTGCAACGCGTGTTGCGCGGCGAAATAACCGAGATGGTCATGCCCGGCAAGGAGGCCAAGCCAGGAATCTGGGTCGGCCCCAATACCTCGATCAGTTGGGACAGCTCGACCATCGTAGGGCCGGTGTATATCGGCTCCAGCGTTTTGATCGAACCCGGCTGCACCGTTGTCGGGCCGGCCTGGATCGGCCATGGCAGCCACTTGCGCCCTGGTGCCAAGGTCATTCGCAGCATATTGTTCGAGTACACGCGCATCGGCGAGGCCATGGAATTCGCAGAAATGATCGTCTCGCCACGTTATTGCGTCGATCGCTCAGGATCAACGACCTACGTCGGCGACGACCGCAGCCCATTGCGCTGGGGTGATGCGCGAGGATGAGATTGTGCCGTACGGTCTCCGCAAGCGTATGGCGATTCGTATCTTCATGCGCTGATCTCCTTGTACCAGCAAACGGTAGTCCTAGACGATGGTGCGTAGCTTTGCCTGATGGCGACGTGGCAGGCGAGTCATGGAACTGCTTGAAACCATTCCTTGATCAGTAGCTTTCGTGAGGAACAATATCTATCCAACTGCACTCCAATAAATATCCTTCACTTTGAGCCAACACAGGCCGCGAATATTCTCTGCACTGTGTACGCCAGCGCACAGCATCTGCGGGTTGCGGTCCGGAAAATATACCGAATGTTTATCCAGATTCGGATATCCCGTAATGTCAGGCTGACTTGATGTTGTCGGTAAGCGAGGGAACATAGAAAGAAGGTTAACGATGAAAATCAGCTCAAAAGACTTTCGGGCACCCGCCAATAAAAAAATCGATCTCGACAAATGGCCAACGCGTGTCAAGCCGACGTACAAGTCGAAGAAGAAATATCACAAGCACCTTGATCAGCGGCGTGCCGAGTTGAGCGACCTGCAGCGTCTGCACTATGCGTCCAATGGCTATGCCGTACTATTGATTTTTCAGGGAATGGACGCAGCCGGCAAAGATGGCGCCATCCGGCACGTCATGTCCGGGGTCAACCCGCAAGGCTGTCAGGTGTTCAGTTTCAAACAGCCCTGCAGTGAAGAACTGGAACATGATTTTCTCTGGCGTACCACCCGTTGCCTGCCAGAACGCGGTCGCATCGGCATCTTCAACCGTTCCTATTACGAAGAAGTGTTGATCGTTCGCGTCCATCCAGAACTGCTCAATGCGCAGGGCCTGCCGGACGAATTGCTTGACACCACGAACTTCTGGAAAGGCCGGTATCAGTCCATCGTCAACCTGGAAAAACATCTTCACCTCAATGGCACCCGGATCATCAAGATTTTTCTGCACGAGTCAAAAGATGCGCAGCGCAAGCGTTTTCTTGCGCGCATCGATAATCCGGAAAAAAACTGGAAACTTTCACCCTCCGATATCGAAGAACGAAAATTGTGGAACGACTACATGCGTGCGTATGAGGCGTGCCTGAGTGCTACGAGCACCGCTACCGCACCGTGGCATATTGTTCCGGCTGACGACAAAAAGAATGCCCGCCTGATCATTTCCGAGATCATTCTTGACGTGTTTAACGACCTCAAGATGGCCTACCCCAAAACCAGTGCGAAGCGAAAACGGGAACTGCTTTCGATCCGAAAAATGCTGGTCAAGCCGTAACCCATGCAGGAAGCGCCACACGCATCGCCATCGCTCTGTGGGCAATACTGTTGGCGTTGTTGGTCGGTCGAATACTGCTGCTGCGAAAGTTTTGAACGAGCTGTACATTCCGGGATAAACAGTGAAAATCGCCATAGTCAACGCGAGGCACTACGCCACATCCTATGTGCGATAGCGTACAGAACCGTCTGGCCGCGCAACGGAAAATAAACTCATCCAAGAAACAAAAATGAAAATAACTAATGCCATAGCATTCCGCTTCTGGCAAAGCAGACGCCGATTACCCTCTTGTTCAGTGCTGACCAGGACTTTCCCCATGGTTTTCGGCAATTTCAGGTGCACAAACGACAAACTGGAAACACTATGAATACGACAGAAGAGCTTCGAATCCTGGGCCAGAGTCTCTGGCTCGACAACATTTCGCGCGACTTGCTGACCAGCGGCACACTCAGCCGCTATATCAGCGAGTTTTCCGTCACCGGGCTTACGTCCAATCCAACCATCTTTGAACATGCGATTTCCAGCGGTGATTCCTACGACCAAGGCATTGGCAGACTGACGGCAGAGGGCCTTTCTGGTGAAGGCTTGTTCTTTTCGCTGGCACTGGAAGACCTGATTCAGGCCGCCGATCTGTTCCTGCCGACCCACGTCGCGACGGATGGCGTAGACGGCTGGGTGTCGCTGGAGGTTTCGCCATTGCTAGCAGACGATACCGCTGGCACCATCAAGGCGGCATCTCAACTGCATGAACGCGCCTCACGCGCCAATCTTTTCATCAAGATTCCAGGCACTCCTGCGGGTATTCCGGCGATCGAAGAGTCGATTTTCGCGGGTACTCCAGTGAACGTCACCTTGCTCTTCTCGCGGGAGCACTATCTCGCCGCCGCCGAGGCGTACATGCGCGGCCTGGAACGGCGTATCGCAGCAGGTCTTAGTCCGGAGGTTGCGTCCGTCGCATCGCTCTTTATCAGTCGATGGGATGTCGCCGTCCAGGACAGGGTTCAGAGCGAGTTACAAAATCGTCTTGGCATTGCCATCGCCATGCGTACCTACAAAGCCTACCGTGACCTGCTCGAATCGCCCCGCTGGCTAAAGCTCGCTGCGGCGGGTGCACGACCGCAACGCTTGCTGTGGGCCAGCACCGGGACTAAGGACCCGGCCGTTTCAGACACCCTTTACGTAGAAGCATTGGCGGCGCCTAATACGGTCAACACCATTCCTGAAAAGACATTGCTGGCTTTTGCCGATCACGGCAAGGCAGGAAATGTCCTGCCGCCGGATGGGGGCTACGCCGAAGCGGTGATCGCTGAATTTGTTCGTGAAGGCATTAACGATGAAACCTTGGCCGCCGATCTCCAGCGCCAAGGCGCCGAAGCGTTTGCCAAGTCATGGCGAGAACTGCTCTCACACCTTGCGGCTAAACGTGCCGTATTGACGAAGGTGGATCGGGCATGAGCCGACCCATGGAGACTGCCTGCTCGAACCCGCCAGACACGCCCCTGAGCGGGCGCACGTCATGGATAGCCCTTGTCGGTCACTGCAAGAAGATCCGTACGCAGCATCTGCGCCAACTCTTCGCCAGAGATCCCGGCCGTGGCGAGCGCCTGACCGCCGAAGCCGCCGGTATCTACCTCGATTATTCGAAAAACCGCGTCAACGACGACACGATGCAACTGCTTATTAAGCTGGCCGAGGAATGCGGTCTGCGTGAACGCATCAACGCGATGTTTCGTGGCGAATGCATCAACGTGACGGAGAAGCGCGCCGTATTGCACACTGCGCTGCGCGCGCCGGCATCGGAACCACTTGTTGTAGATGGCCACGACGTCGTGCCCGACATCCAGGCGGTTATCGAACGAATGGCCACATTCTCAAGACAGATCCGCAGCGGCGAATGGCTTGGTCATACTGGCAAACGCATCCGCAACATCATCAACATCGGCATCGGCGGCTCTGACCTCGGCCCTGTCATGGCCTACGAAGCATTGCGCTTTTACAGCCAACGTGAGTTAACCTTCCGGTTCGTATCCAACGTGGACGCAACCGATTTTGAGGAAGCCACGCGGGATCTCGATCCCGAAGAAACCCTGTTCATTGTCTGTTCGAAAACTTTCACGACGCTGGAAACTCTGACCAATGCCCACTCGGCGCGCGCCTGGAGCCTGCGCAAGCTCGGTGATGAACGTGCCGTGCGCAGGCACTTCGTCGCTGTCTCCACCAACGCCGAGAGCGTTGGCCGGTTTGGCATCGATCCCGACAAAATGTTCGGTTTCTGGGACTGGGTCGGCGGGCGCTACTCGATGGACTCGGCGATCGGCCTGTCGACCATGCTCGCCATCGGACCGGAAAACTTCCGCGCCATGTTGGCCGGCTTTCATGCCATGGATCAGCATTTTCGCTCGGCGCCATTCGAGAAGAATCTGCCCGTCTTGATGGGACTGTTGACCGTATGGAACAGCAATTTCCTTGATGCACAAACAGTAGCCGTGCTGCCGTACGAACAGTATCTCAAGCGCTTCCCCGCTTACCTGCAGCAACTCACGATGGAGAGCAACGGCAAGCATGTGACGCTTGACGGTCGGCACGTTACCGCTCAAACGTCACCGATCTACTGGGGAGAAGCCGGAACCAACGGCCAGCATTCGTTCTATCAACTCATACACCAGGGAACGCGGCTGATTCCGTGTGACTTTATCGGCTTTTGCCAGACCCTGAATCCGCTGGCCAATCATCATGACCTCCTGATGTCGAACCTGTTCGCGCAAGGCGAAGCGCTGGCCTTTGGCAAGACGAAAGAGCAGGTCGAAGCCGATGGGACGCCCGAGTGGCTGGTGCCACACCGGGTTTTCGAGGGCAATCGCCCGAGCAACACGCTGCTGGCCGAACGCCTGACACCGGAGATACTGGGGTCGCTGATCGCTCTCTACGAACACAACGTGTTCACTCAAGGCGTGATCTGGAATATCGACTCGTTCGACCAATGGGGTGTCGAACTGGGAAAGGTGCTCGCCGAGCGGACGATACAGGAGCTTGAAAGCACAGCCGAACCACAACTCGCGCATGACAGCTCGACCAACGCGCTAATCCAGCGTTACCGTCGTCTCAGACAGGAGCATTAATAGACGGCCACGAGACCAATTGAACCACTCAGAGATCGGACAGGTGCCCTTTGGAAAACATGAAAGCCACTTCGCAAAAAATCAGCCCTCTGGCTGGCAAGCCAGCTAGGCCGGATCAGTTGGTCGACGTGGCGAAACTCATCTCGGCCTACTACAGCGACGTCCCGGATCATACCGTGCCCGAGCAGCGGGTAACCTTCGGCACCTCCGGGCATCGAGGCTCGGCATTCAAGTGCAGCTTCAACGAATGGCATGTCCTGGCCATCAGCCAGGCCATTTGTGACTACCGAAAGCGGCAAGGAATCAGCGGGCCACTGTATCTGGGTATTGATACACACGCGCTATCCGGTCCGGCATGCACCAGTGCGCTGGAAGTTCTGGCCGCCAACGGGGTGGACGTCATGCTTGCCGAACACGATGAATTTACCCCGACGCCCGCCATTTCACACGCCATACTCAACTATAACCGCGGTCGTACGACCGGACTGGCCGATGGAATTGTCATTACCCCATCACATAACCCGCCCGACGATGGCGGCTATAAATACAACCCGCCAAACGGCGGCCCGGCGGATACCAACATCACCGGCGGCATTGAAACCCGCGCTAATTCGTACCTGGAAGGCCATCTGAAAGGCGTACAACGGATTCCCCGCGAGAAGGCTCTGACCGCCAGCACCACTCACCGCCACGATTACCTCAACACCTATGTCAATGATCTTGGCAGCATCCTCGACATGGACGCCATACGCGGTGCCAACATCCGCATGGGCGTTGATCCGCTGGGTGGTGCCGGCGTTCACTACTGGGCGCCGATCGCCGAGCGTTATGGTTTGAATCTCACGGTGGTCAACGACGTTGTCGATCCAACCTTCGGTTTCATGACAGCCGACTGGGATGGACAGATTCGCATGGACCCCTCCTCCGCTTACGCCATGCAGAGTCTGATCGGCCTGAAGGATCGCTTTGACATTACTTTCGCCTGCGACACCGACCATGACCGACACGGCATCGTTACACGCAACGCGGGCTTGCTGCCGCCCAACCATTATCTTGCAGTGGCCATCTTTTACCTCTTCCAGCATCGTCCGCACTGGGGCACGACAGCGGGCGTTGGCAAGACGGTGGTCAGCAGTCAGATGATTGATCGCATTGCAGCGAAGCTTGGTCGTAAATTGCTTGAAGTACCGTCTGGTTTCAAGTGGTTCGCCGAAGGTCTGCTCGATGGATCGCTGGGCTTTGGCGGCGAGGAAAGTGCGGGAGCGTCTTTTAGTCGCCTCGACGGAAGCGTCTGGACGACCGACAAGGATGGCATTGCCCCGGCGCTGCTCTCCGCAGAAATCACCGCCCGCCTTGGTCGTGACCCCGGTGAAGTTTATGCCGAATTGGAACGCGAGTTTGGCGAACCGGTTTACAAGCGTGTTGAGGCCCCTGCGACCCCGGAGCAGAAGCAGCGGCTGGCACAGCTGGCGCCGGAGCAGATCCGTTCATCACAACTCGCGGGCGAACAAATTCAGCACATTCTTAGCCGTGCACCGGGCAACGATGCATCTATTGGCGGGTTGAAAGTCATCAGCGAAAGCGGATGGTTTGCAACTCGCCCATCGGGCACTGAAGACATCTACAAAATTTACGCGGAAAGCTTTCGTGGCTCTGATCACGTGAACCGCATACTGCAAGAAGCTCAAGCCATCGTTAGCGAAGCGCTGGCCACAACAGCGACACATACGAAGGACATTTCATGAAAAGAAAAGCACCTGTCAGCCATCCAAAAGCGCTGGCGCTTGCCACCGACATCGACGGGTTTGACGCACTGTCGGAACTGGCCCTGGACATGCATTCTTCGTGGAATCACGCCACTGACCCGGTATGGCAGCGCCTTGACCCTGTGCTGTGGGGAATCACCCGCAATCCCTGGGTCGTTTTACAGACCGTCTCGCGGGACAAGCTTCAGCATATTTTGGCCGAGCCGGCTTTCCGCAAAATCGTCAATGACCTAGTACAAAAAACACGTGATGCAGCGACCGCACCCGCGTGGTTTCATCAAGCACACACGAAATCGGCATTGAACTGTGTGGCCTATTTCAGTATGGAATTCATGTTGGGCGAATCCTTGCCCATCTACTCGGGCGGTCTGGGCAATGTAGCCGGGGATCAGCTTAAGGCGGCCAACGACCTCGGTGTTCCAGTGGTCGGTGTTGGCCTGCTGTACCAGCAAGGCTATTTCCGCCAGGTCATCGACAAGGACGGCGCGCAACAGGCGCTGTATCCGTTTAACGACCCCGGACAATTGCCGATCACACCACTGCGCCACAAGAACGGTGAGTGGTTACGTCTGGAGATTGCTCTGCCGGGCTACTCGGTCTGGCTACGCGCATGGCAGGTCCAGGTGGGAAGAGTCAGACTCTATCTGCTGGACAGCAACGACGCGGCCAACTATCCCGCCCACAGGGGCATTACCAGCGAGCTCTATGGTGGCGGATCCGAGTTGCGTCTCAAGCAGGAACTGCTGCTCGGGATTGGCGGCTGGCGCTTACTCCGGGCGCTTGGCATCGTGCCAGAAGTCTGTCATCTGAACGAAGGACACGCCGGTTTCGCCGTGCTCGAACGCGCCCACGATTTCATGGAGGAATCGGCCCAGTCCTTTGAGGTTGCCCTCGCCACCACGCGAGCCGGAAACATCTTCACCACCCATACAGCCGTTGCGGCCGGCTTTGACCGCTTCGCTCCAGCGCTGATTGAACAATACCTCAAGGGCTATGCCGAAGATAAATTGGGCATACCCCTTAATAACTTACTCCATCTGGGCCGTCAAAACCCTGATGACGCGTCGGAGCCTTTCAACATGGCCTATCTGGCCATTCGCGGGAGTGGCGCGGTCAATGGTGTGAGTCGTTTGCACGGAGAAGTCAGCCAACAATTATTCGCGCGCATCTTCCCGCATTGGCCCCAGGATGAAATCCCGGTCGGGCACGTAACCAATGGTGTGCATATGCCGACCTGGGATTCGGCGGCGGCAGATAATCTTTGGACGGAAATCTGTGGCAAAAACCGATGGCTTGGAACGTGCGAAAAACTTGAACAGGGTATCCGCACAATTTCCGACACCCGACTGTGGAAATTTCGTACCGACGCAAGCCAGGCATTTGTTCGATTTGCTCGCGATCAATTATCCCGGCAACTCGCCGCATCCGGTGGCACGTACGAGGAAGTCGAGGAAGCCAAAGGAATGTTCAATCCCGGCACCTTGACCTTGGGTTTTGCGCGCCGTTTTGCTACCTACAAAAGACCGAATCTGCTGCTGCACGACCCCGAGCGACTGCTGCGCCTGTTGAGCAACCCACAACGTCCCGTACAACTGATCATGGCAGGCAAAGCGCATCCCGCTGACCTCGCCGGGCAGGCGTTGATTCAGCAGTGGACGCATTTCATCCGGCATACCGAAGCGCGCGCGCACGTCATCTTCCTCAGTGACTACGACATGCACTTGACTGAGAATCTGGTGCAAGGCGTCGACGTCTGGCTCAACACGCCGCGACGCCCCTGGGAAGCCTGCGGAACCAGCGGCATGAAGATGCTGGTCAATGGGGGCATCAACCTGTCGGTACTCGATGGCTGGTGGGCGGAAGCCTATACCCCGCAAGTGGGCTGGGCCCTGGGTGACGGTCAGGAACATGGAGATGACCCTGACTGGGACGCACGCGACGCCGAGGCACTCTACGAGCTGCTTGAAAATGAGGTCATCCCGGAATTTTATTCGCGCGACGAGCGTGGCATCCCAAAGGCCTGGGTGGAGAAGGTGCGTGAAAGCATGGCCTGCCTAACACCGCGGTTTTCGGCCAATCGCGCGGTGCGCGAATATACCGAGAACTTCTATTTACCAGCGGCTTCGGCTTACCTGGACCGTGCTGCCAAGAAAGGCAAGAAGGGCAACGCAATCGTCAATTGGCGAAAGGCGCTGGATAATCACTGGGCCGCACTTCGCTTCGGCGAGGTTACGTCGTCTACTGACGGCGATCAACTGATCTTTGAAACACAGGTGTACTTCGGTGATCTGGACCCGCAAAGTGTGTGTGTCGAACTTTATGCCGACGGCTCCAACGGTACCGTACCGGAGCGCGTTCAGATGCAACGGGTGCGGCAACTGGTGGGCGTCAATAATGGCTATGCTTATCGTGCCGGCGTGACTACAGCCCGCCCGGTGACGGACTATACGGCCCGGCTCATAGCGCACCACGATGCCGTGGCGGTTCCGCTGGAGGATGCGCATATCTTGTGGCAGTGTTGATTTTATCGAGAATATCCAAGGAAGTTCCTCTTGGGCCCATGTCCAAATGAAGAAATTCTGATGATGCGATGAATTCCCTCACTCTGCTTGATCTCCTTTCGGCGTACGGAGCTCGTCACAACCTCCGGCGCGCTCAACGCCCGAGCGCACCATCACGAGGTGTAGCCGGATCGTGCTCGACCATTTGATCAAAATTGCAGGCGGCCTCGGTCATTGGGCTTATCTCGTCATCTTTATTGTCGCGGTGCTGGAATGCCAGGCGCTGCTCGGCTTGGTCATGCCGGGTGAAAGCCTGGTGTTGGTGGGCGGATTCTTTGCGGAACAAGGGCTGCTCGACTTGAGTACACTGATATTTGTGGTTTCCATTGCCGCTATTCTCGGTGACAGCATTGGCTACGAATTTGGGCGACATCTCGGTCAAGAATGGCTGTTGAAACGTGGCGCACGTTTTGGGCTGCGCCAGGAACATCTGAATCGGGTGGATGATTTCTTCGTGCACCATGGCGGAAAATCTGTTTTTGGCAGTCATTTCCTGCATCTATTGCGCTCGTTGATGCCCTTTGTCGCAGGCGTCCGTCGCATGCACTATCTGAAATTCCTGCTCTTCAACGCGATGGGTTGCATCGTTTGGGCGACCGTGTACGTCGTGCTGGGATATCTGGCAGGGGCAAGTTGGCGCATTGCTGCGCAATGGATTGGTCACGCCAGCGAAATCGCCGGCGGTGCGCTACTGTTCGCAATCGCCTTGGGCTGGACTTGGCGCTGGCCGGCGCGGCACGAGACTGATGTCAGGCGTCTCTGGCAAACCACACAGGTATGTGCGCCAGCGCACCGACTCTGAGCAAGTGAATTTGCTAAAAGAGACTGTCGTAACTGGTCATGCGAACTCTGCCGACGGGTCTTGAGGCGGGAAACGAACACAATCATAGACCATCCCTGATTAGAGACTGACCATGAAACACATGAACCTTCGCAAGACCTTGAGCGCTATTTCGCTGATGGGTGGAATGATCGTGGTAGCAAACGCACAGGCCCAGTCACACGGTGGAAACGCCGGACCCGGCATGATGGGTGGAAACGGCGTAGGCTGGATGGGTGGCCACGGTGGCCCATGGATGCCTACCCTGCTTGTTATCGTGGTGGCCGGCATCGTGGCATGGATTGTCGCGAAAAGAGGACGTAGCTTGTTGAGCAGGGCAACGGTAAGAACTGCGGCGTATGCTCAGCCTTTAACGCCGTCGAAATCACAAGTTTCAATTTAATCTTCTACTGCTTGAAAGGAGACGATTCATGTACGGATTCAGTACCTGTTTACAGTTACCGTTCGATGCCGCTGTTGCCAAAGTCACGGAGGCTCTGAAAGGAGAAGGTGTCGGCGTATTTACCGATATCGACATCAAGGCAACCTTGAAAGTCAAGCTCAATATCGAACACCGACCGTATCGTATTCTCGGTGCGTGCAATCCCCCGCTCGCCCACCGCGCGATCGACGTAGATCCCGAGGCGGTATTGAAGCTGGTCGACAACCCCGGAGTGACTGCCATTGGCAAGGAAGTGCGGGCTCTTTTGCAGAAGGTCTGCGCTAGCCTCAACGCGTAGCACCGGATCATTCGATGAATTGCATCGCATCATTACGTATTCATATTGCCCAATACCCTCGCCGAGCCAAGGCGAGGGTCATCGGCGCTGATGAAAGATACATGACCGCAGGTGTCCGTCACCTGAATTCTCAATCTTGATTCATTAAAGAAATCCATACCATGACAACCAATACACTCACTCCCGAATTGCTCCATAAAATCGATGCCTACTGGCGCGCCGCCAATTATCTGTCGGTTGGCCAGCTTTATCTTTACGACAATCCCTTGCTGAAACGACCGCTGGCGCTCCCGGATATAAAGCGCATGCTGCTCGGCCATTGGGGTACCACCCCCGGTCAAAACTTCATCTATGCGCACCTGAACCGGATCATAAACAAATACGACGTTGACATGATCTATGTGTCCGGCCCCGGACACGGTGGCCCGGCAGTCGTTGGCAACACCTATCTTGAAGGCACCTACAGCGAGGTCTATCCGGATATCAGCCAGGATGAGACCGGCCTGCAAAAGCTGTTCAAGCAGTTTTCATTTCCCGGTGGCATTCCCAGTCACGCCTCGCCAGAATGCCCGGGTTCGATTCACGAAGGGGGCGAGTTGGGTTATTCGCTCAGCCACTCCTTTGGCGCCGTATTCGACAATCCCGATCTGATCGTCGCCTGCGTGGTCGGCGATGGTGAGGCGGAAACCGGACCACTCGCAACGGCCTGGCATTCGAACAAATTTCTCGATCCGATTACCGATGGTGCTGTGTTACCCATCCTGCACCTCAATGGGTACAAGATCGCCAATCCGACCATCCTCGCGCGCATTGAGCCGGAGGAACTGGATCAGTTGCTGCGCGGCAACGGCTGGACGCCCTACTACGTCGAGGGTGACGATCCGGCATTGATGCACGAGACGATGGCGACAACGCTTGATCAAGTGATAGAGCAAATCAGACACATCCAGCACGAGGCCCGAGTCAACGGCAACACCATGCGCCCACGCTGGCCGATGATCGTTCTCAAATCCCCGAAAGGCTGGACGGGCCCGAAATGGGTCGATGGCCTGCAAATCGAAGGTACGTTCCGCGCCCACCAGATCCCCCTTGCCGTGGATGCCGACCATCCCGAACACCTCCAGCGGCTGGAAGACTGGCTAAAGAGTTACCGTCCGGAGGAGTTGTTCGACGCGCAGGGCCGCCTCAATCTTGATCTGGCCGAACTGGCGCCCAAGGGCAACCGGCGCATGGGCGCCAATCCAAATGCTAATGGTGGCCTGTTGCTACACGATCTGACCATGCCAGACTTTCGCGACTACGCGGTTGACGTGCCGTCGCCCGGGTCCGTGGAGGCGTCTGACGCACACGAACTTGGGGTGTTTCTTCGCGACGTGGCCACACTGAACCAGAAGCAACGCAATTTCAGGATTTTTGGCCCTGACGAAACACTCTCCAACCGCCTGGGTGCGGTGTTTGAGGTGACCAACCGGCAGTGGAACGCACAACAGCAGAACAATGACGAATTTCTCGCGCTGAATGGCCGGGTGATGGAAATGTTGAGCGAACATCAGTGCCAGGGCTGGCTTGAAGGATATCTGCTTACCGGACGGCATGGATTGTTCAACTGCTACGAAGCCTTTATCCACATCATCGATTCGATGTTCAATCAGCATGCCAAGTGGCTGAAGGTTACGGCGGAACTACCTTGGCGGCGAAAGATCGCCTCATTGAACTACCTGCTGGCCTCACATGTCTGGCAGCAGATGCACAATGGATTCACGCATCAAGACCCGGGATTCATTGATCACGTGGTGAACAAAAAAGCCTCCGTTGTGCGCGTTTATCTGCCGCCGGACGCCAATTGCCTGCTCTCCGTCTGGGATCATTGCCTGCGCAGTCGCCATTACGTCAATGTTGTCATCGCCGGCAAATATCAGGCGCCGCAATGGTTGACGATGGACGAAGCAATCCAGCACTGTACGGCCGGCATAGGCATCTGGCCGTGGGCCTGTAGTAACCCCAGCGCGGAACCCGATGTCGTCATGGCCTGCTGCGGCGACGTACCGACACTGGAGACACTGGCCGCCGTTTCCATCCTGCGCGAACACCTGCCCGACCTGAAAATCCGCGTGGTCAACGTCGTCGACCTGATGAAACTTGAACCGCAGAGCGAGCATCCACACGGATTGAGCGACGCGGAGTTCGATGCGCTGTTCACCAAGGACAAGCCCGTCATCTTTGCCTTCCACGCCTACCCGTGGCTGATCCACCGGCTGACCTACCGTCGTACCAACCACGACAACATTCATGTGCGGGGTTACAAAGAAGAAGGCACCATCACCACAGCCTTTGACATGACGGTGCTGAACGACCTGGACCGCTTCCACCTGGTGATGGACGTCATCGACCGACTGCCCCAGACTGGGAAAAAGGGCATGGCGCTTAAGCAGCGGCTCAAGGGCAAGCTCATTGAGCACAAGCAGTACATCGACAAAAACGGACAGGACATGCCGGAGATTCGCAATTGGAGGTGGGAGCCAAACTAACACAGCGAAGACATGACCTTCTTCGATTGATCTGTCG
This sequence comes from Burkholderiales bacterium, assembly GCA_038203745.1. Lineage (GTDB taxonomy): Bacteria > Pseudomonadota > Gammaproteobacteria > Burkholderiales > Rhodocyclaceae > Propionivibrio. The sequence continues at coordinate 29,226 of JBBRDR010000017.1, forward strand.
TCAGAGGCATGCGCTGCAACTTAAGCTGATGCAGTCGCTTGCGCGCAAAACAGGCCACTGAGGTCAACGGCAGGCGTGAACGATTGAAGTCTGAGGCGCTGCGCTTCAGACCTCAACTTTCGTGACTATTACGAGCATGAAAGGCGTCATCACTTACTTCCGTGGCGTGAATCAGAGCCCGGCAGCCAGTAAGTTGTATAAATCCGACTCACAATTAACGCAGCCCAGAACGTCAGCTAACTGATCAGAAATCAGCCTCTCGGCTCTGTATCGAGTCGCTCCGCACCTTGACCGAGGCGAACGGTAGTCTGTCCAGTTTCAGGTTTATTGAATGTCACCCAAATTGTTAAGCGAACCATGAATTCGGGTTGAACCGAACTTGATCTATATCGTTACAGGAGTGGCTTGAAGAGTACTCCCGCTGCCCGACTGGAAATACTTGCCCCGCTCTCGGGCATTCTGGTTCCCCTGGAATCGGTACCCGATCCGGTTTTGCACAGAAGATGGTTGGAGATGACGTTCGCTCGATCCCACCTCGACCGACCTTGTGGCGCCGGTCGCTGGGCTCGTGACGCAGTTGCATCGCGCCAATCACGAACTGACCATCACCACCGCGCAAGGCGTCGAGGTGCTGCTGCATATCGGCATCGATACCGTAACGCTCAAGGGTGAGGGGTTTGCTCCGAAAGTGAAGCAGGGTGACCATATCGAGATCGGCCAGACGCTGATCAGCTTCGATGGTGATCTTGTCGCGCGCAAGGCGTTCAGCCTGCTAACCCAAATCCTGATTGCCAATGTTGAAAAGGTGGCGCGCTTCATTCCAGCCAGCGGCCTGGTGGTCGCCGGCAAGTGAGTGGTGTTGACGCTGGAACTGGCCGAAGCCGCGAGCGCTGCCCCGGTCTAGGCCATGGGCCTGCATGCGCGCCCAGCGGCGCTGCTCGCAGCCGTGCTGTGCATCTTCCGACTGCGCTCGCTGAGGTCAGTCGATTCGGGGCAATTTATCCAGCAGTTATGAAAAACCCGCCTCGGTGGGCGGGCTGGCGCAGGGCTTCAGACCGTAATTTTGTGGGTGAAGTCTGCGTCTTCGCAGCAAAGTTTTGCGCTGGGAGATGTGAGCAGGAATGGCCTCTTCCTCTCTTCCTGTTTCCCACACGCATCAACCCTGTCCCGATTACTTCGGCGGCACGACAACGACGGTGTTGCCGGTTGAGCCAGTATTGCCCTTGGCGCCCGTTGCTCCGGTGTTTCCCTGGTTGCCAGTGGCGCCTTGCGCGCCTGTATAGCCGGTAGTTCCCTGGCTACCGGGTTCGCCTTGCGCGCCCGTGTATCCCGTGTTGCCGGTATTGCCTTGTGTTCCGGTGGCTCCCTTGGCACCAGTGTAACCGGTGTTACCGGTATTTCCCTGTGCTCCTTGCGGGCCCGCTGGACCCGTACAGGCGCCCAAGCCAAGCATGGCGACCAAAATAATTGATGGCGTAAAATATTTCATCACAGCTCCTTTTTCGTTGTACGCAGCAAGGACGCTGCATACCTCACTGTGGCGGAATATGCCGGTTGCGTCCGTGCGGCAGCGAACAGACTCAGGCAGGTCATTTTCATAATCTGGCCACATCGAATAGCGCAATCATTTTGTGCAGAACGGCTATGAGAACAGCTATGAGTTACGCCCTTCTGACGTTTGTCCTGAACCGCTTGACGAGGTGAACAAATGTCCGGAGCACGCACTTCACCGATGTACCGGATGGTTGCCGTTACCCTGATCGCATTGTTAAGCACGGCTTATTCCAGCCTGGAGGCTATGGCTGCAGAGGCTTATCCGGTGGCCCCTACGATACGCGATACACATCAATACTTTGAATCGCTGGTGGGCAGTAGCGGGGTTGTTGCGCTTTATGAAATAAAAAGCAGAAACGGAGACATCCTGGGCTACGAGAGTTTTCCTGTTCTTACCTATCGGGGTGTCGTCTGCCATTCTGCAATTGCCTTGAAGAATGGCGTAGCCATCGACATCAACTGGGCTATCGTTGAACAAGCACAATTCAGCGACGGCGGCATGAGCATTCTTCATGAAAAAAATATGCAATTCACTTCTTTTCACATGGTCATGGCTGAGGGCGGACTTGTCGTTGAACCGGCTAACCCGATTCCGCGGCTGATCTTCGGAATAAACGACGCACTATCCCGAAACCGTTTGTTCAAAGCGATCGATTTATTGTCTTCAGTTTGAAGGATAGGAAATTCAAGGCCATTTTTGCATGTATGTCTTGCGTTTCAGTCATAGTCAATCTGGGAATGTTTGCCGCCCAGGTGGCCTCAGGCACGAGTCGCCGGCGACGTGAAAGGCGACGTGCTCATTGGGAGGGCTAGATTTCACCGGCGCCGGATCGGCCGATTCCTGCTGTGACCTTGATCGTCTTACGCGGGGCGAGCGACGGTCTCCGTACGCCAGCGAACAGATCGGCCCACTCCCGTCGCCTATAATTCCGTCTTTGCGGATTTTCGCTGTGCTGTGCGGATGTGCTGCGTGGATGTGCTTCGTTGATGCGGCGCGTGGCACTCTCGCTTTCGCCCCCCCGTAGCCGCCGTACGCGCAAGCCTTCGCGCTCATTGCAGGACATCCAGATCATGAAAAACCAACCCTGCTCAGCCGACCTACCCCAAACGATGCAGGCCGACGGCCACCCGGGCAACAGGGAGCAATGGCGCTGAAGCCCGAATCCATTCGCCGGCTGAACGTACTGGCGCCAAACGCGCTGCGGGTCATGACGCATCCGCTCGGCTTCGTGCTGTGCGTTCTCAAGGGCTTCCGCAAGAATCAGATAATTCTTTTGGCCGGCGCTATCGCCTACTACGCCTTGCTCTCGGTGGTACCCTTCCTGATCCTGACGGTGATCGCGCTATCGCATCTGGTTGAGCAGGCCGAATTGCTCGACACGCTGGGTCGTTATCTCGAGTGGCTGGTACCCAGCCAGTCCGCCGCCTTGCTGCTCGACCTGACGCATTTCCTGGAAAACGGTGTGGCCATCGGCGTCGTCCTGCTGCTGACGATGCTGTTTTTCAGCTCGCTGGCCTTTTCGGTGCTGGAAAAATCGATGGCGGTTATCTTCTCGCACCGGGGAATCATCCAGAAGCGCCATTTCCTGACCTCGGCCCTGCTCCCCTATTGCCTGGTCTTTCTTCTCGGCGCCGGGCTGCTGGTCGTCACCATCGTTTCGATCAGCCTGCAAAGCATGGCGCTGATGAGTCTCGACGTCCTTGAATGGCACTGGTCGCTCAGCGGACTGTCCAGAGTGCTGCTCTACCTGCTCGGTCTGGGTACCGAAACCATCATTCTCTCCTCGATTTACTACCTGGTCCCGGTCGGGCGAATGGCTGTTAACCACGCATTGATCGGCGGCTTCATCATGGCCGCGCTGTGGGAAATCATCCGCCATCAACTGGTCTGGTATTTCGCCACGCTATCACGCGCCAGCGTTGTCTATGGCTCGCTGACCACCGCTGTGGTGGCGCTGTTCAGCATGGAGATCATCGCCACCCTGCTGCTGCTTGGCGCGCAAGTTATCTCGGAATACGAACAGTTTGGCGAGACGCATCGATGAGCCTGCGCCTGCCCGTTCGGGACAACTACACCAACCAGATTCCTCCCTGCGGGCGCTGGCGCACTGAGTTTTCTTTCGTCCTGGTCCACTGTTCGGACTTACCAAAAAAGGGCGTGTCCAACACAAAGCCAAATCCATTTCAAGACCGTTTTAGACAGTTTGTGTTTGAAGACTGCCAGATTTGCCGAACGCCGTTCAAATCGACACCACTTTTTTTTGCTCCAAATCCCGCTCCAGTTCTGGGTTTCCAGTTCATGAAGTTCGTTTTAACCGGACACTACTGTAAAGGAATAGATCATGAGTCAATTGAAGATTACATATTTTGACGTTGACGGCGGTCGAGCCGAACCAGCGCGGCTAGCGCTGCATATTGGCGGAATTGCGTTTGAAGATTATCGCTTTGCGTTTAGTGAGTTTGCAGAGATCCGCAAAGCGACACCGTTGAGTCAGGTACCTACCTTGCAGGTCAACGGTGTGCTGGTCACCCAAAGTGGGGCCATAACGCGGTATGTGGGGAAGTTGGCTGGCTTGTATCCGGAAGACGCTTTTCATGCCTTACTCTGTGACGAAATTATGGATGGAGTCGAAGACGCCAGCATTAAGTTAGTCGGCACTTTCGGCCTGACGGGTGACGATCTGAAGAATGCACGTACTGATCTGGCAGAAAGTGTTTTCCCGAAATACCTGCGGTGGTTACAGAATCAACTGGAAAGCCACGGTGGTGAATACTTCGCAGCGAACCGCTTGACGATTGCCGACCTGAAGGTATTTGTCTTCATCCGTGGGCTCAATTCAGGCCACCTGGATCACATTCCGACCAATTTGGTCGAGACGGTGGCACCGAAGCTGAATACGCATATGCAGCGTATTGCCCAAATGCCCGTCATCGCGCAATATTATTCGAATAACACCGCCGCTTGATTATTCTTTTGATCTGCACGTCCGCTTTTTAAACGGCAGAGGTCGGCGATGTGTCGGCGGTACGTATTGACGTATCTAGTAAGCGGCAGTAGCCTAAAGCACGGTGGCATTCGGCGGTTCACGGCCAGAAGTGTACGATCAGTCCAGAACGTTCTGGGCTGACTGAACGACCGGAAACTCATCAAGAAATGGTCGTTCGACCTACCGTTACGGAGGAATGTGAATGGAATTATTATTGGTTTGGGCACTAAACGCGGTGGCTCTTTTGCTGGTGCCCTATGTCATTCCTGGAGTGCATATAGAGAATTTCTATTCAGCACTTGTCGCCGTACTTGCCCTGGGGCTGGTCAATACGATCATTAGGCCAATCTTTGTCTTGTTGACGTTGCCGGTCACCTTACTAACGCTGGGTCTATTTCTGTTTGTCGTCAACGCACTGATGTTCTGGTTTGTTGGTGACATTCTCAGTGGCTTCCGGGTCAATGGTTTCTTCTCTGCTTTATTTGGGTCGATTGTTTACAGCGTTGCAAGTTGGCTATTCTCGTCAATTATCCAAAACAAGAAGAATAGTCGGGCATAAGAGATCATGGAAGATTTCGGCCAGAATCAGTACTTCACGAAAATACCTATAAGCAGACATAGCTTTCTGTCCGTATGATTGAAAACGAATAAGGAGACAGGACTTGGATAAAGCTTCTGCTATTCAAGGTTTTACATGGAGTTGGCCCGTGTCCGTATTATTAACAATAACCCGGACGTTTTTGCGTCTGATTAACAGTTAGGCATCACGACACCATTCATCTCATGCTGCTATACGTACTCGATCTCTTCGGCGTGGCGGTGTTTGCCGCTAGCGGCGCCCTAGCGGCTATAGCCGCTAGGTTCGATCTGCTCGGTGTTTTAGTGCTTGCGTCGATTACTGCGATTGGAGGTGGGACACTCCGCGACATTCTGCTAAACAGACATCCGATCTTTTGGATCCGAGACTCCGGGCCATTGCTAACGATCATCGGCGCTACAGCACTCACGCTTGCCTGGATCCATTTCTATCCGGTGCCGACGGATGCGCT
>JBBRDR010000018.1:0-34429 GCA_038203745.1 Burkholderiales bacterium
ACCGCTTCTCATGAGCGACAGAGTCCTTTATGACTCGGCAGGCCATATCACGGGAATTCGCACGACCGCGATGGACATCACCGAGCGCAAGCAAGCTGAAGAGAGAATTAATCATTTAGCGTTCTTTGACCAACTGACCGAGCTGCCCAACCGAACCCTCCTGCAAGACCGCCTCAAGCAAGCCATGGCCAGCAGCCTGCGCAGCGGCTGTTTTGGTGCATTGCTGCTGATCGATCTTGATTACTTCAAAAACCTCAACGACACCCTCGGCCACGACATGGGGGATCTCCTGTTGAAACAGGTTGCCCAGCGCCTGACCGACTGTGTGCGGGAAGAGGATACAGTCGCCCGCCAGGGGGGCGATGAATTCGTCGTGATGCTGGTTAACCTGAGTGAAAATCAGGGCGAGGCCGCGGCCCTGATCGAATTGATCGGTGAAAAAATTATCGCGGCACTCAACCAGCCCTTTGCACTCAAGGCACTCACGTACAACATCACCTCAAGTATCGGTGCCAGTGTTTTCCTAGGCCAGCAGACTGACATTGACACGCTCCTGAAACAGGCGGATCTGGCCATGTACAAGGCCAAGGATGCGGGGCGCAACACCCTGCGATTCTTTGATCCGGACATGGCTTTTAATGTGTTGAAACGCGCTGCGCTGGATAACGATCTGCGTGAAGCCCGCCAGAACAACCAGTTCGTACTCCATTACCAGGCACAGGTGAGCGGCGGTCAAGTTGTGGGCGCGGAGGCGCTGCTGCGCTGGCAGCACCCCGTGCGCGGCTTGGTGTTCCCCGGCGAGTTCATTCCGGTGATTGAAGAAACCGGTCTTATTCTACCGATAGGTCAATGGGTGCTGGAGAGCGCCTGCAAACAGCTGGCCGACTGGGCCACGCAACCCGACATGTCGCATCTCACGGTGGCGGTGAATATCAGCGCCCGCCAGATCAACCATGCTAATTTTGTCGATCAAGTTTTAATGGTGCTTGATCGCAGCGGGGCCAACCCCCAGCGTCTCAAGCTGGAGTTGACCGAAAGTTTGCTGGTGAATAACGTCGAAGACATCATCGGCAAGATGGCCGCCTTGAAAGCGAAAGGGGTGGGGTTTTCACTGGATGACTTTGGTACCGGCTATTCATCACTCGCGTATCTGAAGCGGTTACCGCTCGATCAGTTGAAAATTGACCAAAGCTTTGTCAGGGACATTTTGACGGACCCCAATGATGCGGCGATTGCCAAGATGATCGTTGTTCTGGCGGGAAGTATGGGGCTGACGGTGATCGCCGAGGGCGTGGAGACGGCGGCGCAGCGGGATTCTCTGGCGCAGCAGGGCTGCCATGCCTATCAGGGCTATTTCTTCAGTCGCCCCGTTGCGCTGGATCAGTTCGAGGTGTTTGTGCAGCATTCAGCACCACGCGAATAAGCTGACGCTTGTGAACAAAAATATGGATTATTTTATAAAGCATATTTTACGGCGGGGTTGAAGGGTAAGCGGCGGCTCAACGCTTGAGGGCGAACGTCGGATAGTGGCCATTGTACGCGTAGGACAACATCACCGACTGCAGCCGCACGCCGTCTACTGAATCGACGGGCGTGTGATCGGTGTAACCGTCTAGATTTCGGTCTGTTCCGAAATTTCCAGTGCGTCATCGACCTCGATACCCAAATGCCGCACAGTGCTCTCCAACTTGGAATGGCCTAGCAGAGGTTGAACAACCCGTAGGTTCTTCGTACGTTTGTAGATCAAAGTTGCCTCGGTTCACCGCATTGTGTAAGCGCCATATAAAGCCGAGTCCAACCCAACAGCAACAGTCAATTGCCAGGTTGAACAAGGCAAGGTCTCGTATGTGATGTGCGTTCTGGAGATAGATTCGGATGGCCCAGATGTCTTTGGGCTTTAGAGGCGGTTTCTGGCCAACCAGTTTCCCCTTTGTTCCAAGGCTCGTGGCGTTGAGTGGATTCCATGACAAACGCCTTCGTTGTTGATCGAAGTTTGATGTTCTGCGAAATAGCGAAGTGCCGCTTCCTGTTTGGATGAATGCCTACAAGGCCAAGAGCGGACAAAGATAGCTGCTGCCGAAAAGCAGTCATTCAGAAATTTAATTGTCCACAATAATTTCTGGTCTAATGGAGTCTTTCTGTTTTTAGGTCAGCGATGAAAAATCTGAATATAGGCGTAAGGCTTGCCGTTCTTGTTGGCGTAATGTTAACGGTCATTGGAATCGTTGGTTTTTTTGGGTTGAATACAGCCACAAAAATTAATACCGCGATGGAGTCTTCTTATCATGATCGCTTACTCCCCACCGGCCTGATCGGTAAAGTCATGATGTTGATGAGCGATAACCGTTCACAAATCATGCTTGGTTTGCAACACGATCCGAGCAACCCGCTTTCCAAATTGCACAATCATCCTCTAACTGTGCATACCGACGCGATTAACAAGAATCGGGATGAAGTTGCTGCAATCTGGCAGGAATACTTGAAGCACAGCATGCACACAGAAGAAAAAGCACTGGGTGATAAGTATTCAGAGGATAGTGCAAAATTTGTAGCAGATGGCCTGTCGCCTGCCCGTGAAGCTCTGTTGGCCGGAGAGTTCCATAAAGCTAACGAAATCCTGTTGGAACGCTTGAATCCCGCTTATAACACGGCTAACACAAGCGTCAATGCCTTGCTGAACCACATCCGGAACGTTGCAAATGAAGAGAACGAGGCCGCCGATGTGACTTACAGTACCGCACGCGCCATATCAATTGCTGCCATCACTGCGGGATTGGTTATCAGCGTGTTGCTTTCTTTCCTCATCATCAGATCTATTACGGGGCCGCTTCAGGCTATCCGCACAGTAATTCGAGATGTCCGTGACAGCAAAGATTTCCGAAAGACCGTCGTTGTGGAAAGTCACGATGAAGTCGGGCAAACGGCGCAGGCTTTCAATGACCTTCTGGCCTCCATGAGGGGGACTTTGTCGGAACTACAGCTTTCCATTAATGCGATTGATGCAAATGCCAAACAGTTGGATATTAGTGCTCGGGAGTCTTCGCAAGCAGCTGAAGTGAATAGTAGCTCGGCAGCCACCATGGCCTCCTCAATAGAAGAAATGTCGGTCAGTATCAATCACGTTGCGGACAATGCCAAGGAGGCAATGGATCTTGCAAATCAGGCGGGTAAGCAAGCAGGCGAAGGTGGAGCGGTAATTCACAGCGCGGTTCAGGAAATGCATCGGATCGTTACTTCAGTTAAGGATTTTTCTTCGGTCATTAATAACCTTGGTGAGCAGTCAAATCAGATTTCGAGCATTGTGAAAGTTATTCGTGAGGTGGCGGATCAAACCAACTTGCTGGCACTCAATGCCGCCATCGAGGCGGCGCGAGCAGGTGAAATGGGCAGAGGTTTCGCCGTGGTAGCTGACGAGGTTCGAAAGCTGGCGGAACGAACAACGCTGTCGGCTAGTGAAATTTCTTCAATGATCTCGAGCATGCAAGCGAGTACGAATACCGCAGTGGAGGACATGAAGAAAACCGTTGAACAGGTCGATCTTGGAACTGCTCTTGCCGAAAAGGCAGGGGTATCCATTGTCGAGATAAAGTCCAGTGCAGATGCGGTAGTTCGTGTCGTGAGTGAAATTACGGATTCAATTACCGAACAAGGTTCGGCCAGCCAATTGATTGCACAATCCGTTGAGCGAGTTGCTCAGGCGACTGAGCAATCAAGCACAACGGCACTGAACACATCAGACTCGGCTAAACAGTTGGAGCTCCTCGCGCACGAAATGCTGGTTTCGGTTAATCGCTACTCTATTTAAGGAGATGCATGAATCGTTTGGTTCTTTCCTCTCCCGGTTAGGCAGTTTTGACGTATCGGTTAAAATGGATCAGGGTTTCATCAACTCAGTTTTCAATGTCTGCTGTTCGAACATGTGACAGGCCGTTTTGGGTCGGACCTTCTCTTTCGCGGGATCGGGAAGCCGCCCTTCAGCGTAATTTTCGGCTGAAGGTCAGGTAAACGGCACATTGCCGCCCGACACGACACATCAGGTCAACGACGGCTCAGGCCGAGGAGCACTCAGTGGTCGGACTGCCCGAGCGTCTGCTGCACTTGGTTACCTGCCGCTGATCCGCCGAGGGGGTTGAGGGTCGAACTAAGACATGCAAGTCAGCTACGCCACACCAAATAGGGTTTGGCACACCGCGCGGCAACAGGATAATCCGGAACCCCGTTAAATCTAACTGCCGGTGCGCAAAGCCTCCAAAGGTGGAACCGCCAGCATTCGCGCTGCCGCAAACCAGCCTGCTACTGTCACCACAAAAGCACCGGCAAAGACAGCAACCAAGAGCAATGAAAAATCAATCGCCACGTCAAGCCGGAACACCTTGTTCGCCAAAAACTGGGCAATTCCGATTGAGCCGAGTGCTGCAATCAGCCCGGCCAGCCCGCCAACGGCGGCAAATTCAGCCAGCAAGGCACGCCGCAATTGCTCGCGCCGCGCTCCCAGCGCCCGCATCACGGCCAACTCGTAGCGACGTTCTTCTGCGGCTGAAGCCAACGCAGCATACAACACGATAATCCCTGCGAGCAGCGTGAACAAAAACACAAATTGAACCGCCTGAGCCACCTGATCCATGATGGCCTGTAACTGCCGCACGATCGCTGCCACATCAACCACCGTCAGGTTTGGAAACTCGTGGATCAGACGATTGACAAAATCGGCTTTCTCCGGCGCCAGATAAAAACTTGTAATCCAGCTGGCCTGATAGGGTTCCAGTACGGCCGGTGGCGTCAGCACAAAGAAATTCACCCGCATTGAATCCCAGTTCAATTTGCGCAGATTCAGCACCTGCATCTCGACTTTTTCACCACCAATCACAAATTCAAGCTGATCGCCGATTTTCAAGCCCAGCGTGACAGCCAGACCATCTTCAACCGACGCCGTGCCGTGTTCGTTATCGGCCGCAGAAAACCAGCGCCCTGCCGTAACCGCATTCCCCTCGGGCAAATCCTGCCGGTAGGAAAGATTGAACTCACGATCGATCAGCCGCTTGGCGCGTTCATCGACGTAACTGCCAGGACTGACCTCGACACCATTCACCCGCGCCAGACGCCCCCGGATCATCGGCGCAAAATCCGCACTCAGGCCAGCCTCGGCAAATGCACGGCGTACGCTTTTAAGCTGGTCCGGCTGGACATTCACCACAAACCGGTTTGGGGCTTCAGGGGGTATCGCCCGCCGCCAGGCATCGAGCAGATCGTTACGCGTAACCGTCAGCAAGAGCAAGGCCATAAACCCCAATGCCAATGCCACGATCTGCACCACACTGGCACCCGAACGCCGCTCAAGGCTGGCCAAACCATAACGCCAGCCAATACCGCCTCCGGTACTTCCTGTTCGTGAACCTGCCCCGCCACGGGCCATAGAGGCCAGCCGGATCGCCACGCGTGCTATCAGGGCAAAAGACAACATCGCCGCTGTAAAACCACCCGCCACATACGCACCCAGACGAACATCCCCCGCAATCCAGAACATCAAGCCAACCAATACCGCCAGTCCTAGCGCATAGCTGCCTATCAGACGCGATGGCGGCAAGGCGCCGGATGAAAATTCGCGACGCATCACGCGCAGGGTCGACACGCTTTTGAGTTGAATAAGGGGTGGCAGGGCAAACCCGAAGAGCAGCAACACCCCCACAGCGCTGCCTTGCAGTGCCGGCAGCATGCCCGGCTGCGGCAAAGGCGTGGCCAACAATTGAGACAACCAGGCATACAGAGCAAAGTGCGCCAGATAGCCGATCAGGCAGCCTGTAACGGCCGCCAGCAACCCAAGCAAGGCGAACTGGGTGAGATAGACGCGCAGCAGAAAACCCTGCGTGGCTCCCAGACAACGCATTACCGCACACGGATCAAGATGCCGCTGCATATAGCGGCGAGAGGCCAGAGCCACGGCCACGGCCGCCAGAACGACGGTCAGCAAGGCCGAAAGGCCGAGAAATTTTTGCGCCCGTTCCAGTGCTGTGCGAATCTCCGGTCGGGCATTCTGCGCATCCTCGATCCGCTCGCCGCGTTCAAGTGATTTATCCAGCGCAGTACGAAACGCGCTGACCGATCCGGCTTCCCCGGCCAGCAACAGGCGATAGGAGATTCGGCTGCCCGGCTGTATCAACCCGGTCGCTTCAAGATCGGCAATATTCATCAGCAGACGCGGCGCCACGCTAAAGAAATTGACCCCGCGATCCGGCTCCAGCGTCAGCACGGCCGATACGCGCAAGGCATTCCGACCCACCGAAATGACATCCCCCGCCTTCGCCGACAAGGCCGAGGCGAGGCGTTCATCAACCCAGATTGTCCCCGCTGCCGGTATCCCGTTCGCCGGAGAGTCCGCTTCATTCAGCCCTGGCGCGGTGCGCAAGCTGCCACGCAGCGGGTATCCGGCAGAAACCGCTTTGATCTCGGCCAGTTGAGTGTGTAAAGCGTCGTCCTGACCAAGCGTTATCATGCTCGGGAAAGTACGCGTTTCCGCGACAGTCAAACCCCGGTTGCGTGCATCAATAGCGATTTGGGACGACCAAGGATGATCCGCGATGAGGAGCAGATCGGCACCAAGCAGTTGATTGGCTTCGCGCTCAAGCGCCTGACGCACACGGTCAGTGAAAAAACCAACGGCGGTCAACGCCGCAATACCCACCACTAGCGCGGCGACCAGCAAACGCAACTCGCCGGCTCGCGCATCGCGGCGCAGCATGCGCAAGGCGAAGGCAGTCGATTTCATTGAAACCACTTAGAAGCGATGCCCTGCAAGCCGCATGGATAGCCGACCTTCACATCAGGCAAGCCACGACCCGCATAAAATGGCAATCTACAAGACACCTTGCCTGGAAAGACCATTTATCGCCCTTCTCATGAATCACCTGTTCAAGATGGCCGTGCTGATTGCCTTTCAGCCCGGCCGTCTCGGCATGGGTGTTGGACAGCCGTCTACTTGAAAGGTGCAAACAGCGCCGGATCGACGAGCCGCTTGCAGGCCTCTTCCACGTTCGCCCGGCTGTTAAAGGCCGACAAACGGAAGTAACCCTCACCGGCCGCGCCAAAACCGCTGCCCGGCGTAGTGACGATGTTGGCGTGTTGCAAGATGCGGTCGAACAAATCCCAGCTCTTGGCGCCCTGCGGCCCGCGCACCCACAGGTAAGGCGAATCGGTGTTGCCATACACATCCAGCCCGACCGAGACCAGCGCTTTTTGCAGCAACGCGGCGTTGGCTTTGTAGAAGTTGACCAGGTCGATCACCTGCTGCTTGCCCTCGGGCGAATACAGCGCCTCGGCGGCGCGTTGCACCGGATACGCGACGCCGTTGAACTTGGTCGTGTGGTTGCGCAGCCAGAGCGCGTGGAAGGGATGCGCGCCGCCGTCTTTCTTCTGCCCCATCAGCGTCTTCGGGATCACAACATAACCGCAGCGCAAACCGGTGAAGCCCCCGTTCTTGGAGAAGCTGCGCAGCTCGATGGCGCACTCACGCGCACCGGGAATCTCGTAAATCGAGTGCGGGATGCCGGGCGTGCTGATGAAGGCCTCGTAGGCTACGTCATAAAGGATCACAGCCTTGCACTTCTGCGCATAGTCGACCCACTTCTGCAACTGCTCACGAGTGGCAACCGCACCGGTCGGGTTATTCGGGTAGCACAGGTAAATGAGATCAACCGGCTCACTCGGGATCGCCGGCACAAAACCGTTCTCGGCCGTGCACGGCATATAGGTCAGGCCGTCAAAGCCCCCCTTGGCGTTGATTGCACCCGTGTTGCCGATCATCACGTTGGTGTCGACATACACGGGGTAAACCGGGTCCATTACCGCAACACGATTACCGGTACCAAAAATATCCAGCAGATTGCCGCAGTCGCACTTGGAACCGTCGGAAACAAAAATCTCGTCGGCCTCAACGCTCACGCCGCGCGCCTTGAAATCATTGTCGGCAATGGCGTTGCGCAGGAAGTCGTAGCCCTGCTCCGGCCCGTAGCCACGGAAGGTCTCACGCACGCCCATTTCATCAACCGCCTTGTGCATGGCGGCAATGCTGGCTGCCGGCAGCGGCTCGGTTACATCACCGATACCGCAGCGGATGATACGACTGGCCACGGCTGGATTGGCGTCAGAAAACACCTTAACGCGACGACCTATTTCAGGAAAGAGATAGCCCGCCTGGAGCTTGAGAAAGTTTTCGTTGATGAAAGCCACGAGAGTCGATCCTTGTAGAGAGTTGCACGAATTTGAACGATAGGGGCAGCGCGCCCGACAATCCGACATTGTCCAACGGGAAGCGACTCAGAGCAAGGTAGAAAACCGGGAAAACACAGATTGAAGCTAAAAACCTCATTCAACCTATAAAACGCAGTTGAAACCGCTTTCAACATGCCCCGCAGGAAATACCCTGGGGGTGCGGAGATCAGCGCGAAGCCTCCCTGAAGAGGGACAGAGCCACAGAGCACACAGAGGAAAAACAATCCTCACCCTGAGGGTGAGTAACCAATTTCACGCAAGCCTCCGTACTCTCTGTCCCCCAAGGGGATTTCCTTCGGGGCATGTTTTTCTCCGTGTCCTCTGCGTTAAATGAGGTTTTAAGGTTGAATGTTCTTCTTACTTAGCCTAACTATTTTCCGTTGCCCCTGGCTTTCCCGCATCAGTAAGCTGACTAGCTCAAACAATTCATCACGTAAAACATGGAGATCATCCAATTGAGCCAAAGCCTGTGCGGTTCGACCTTGAACATGAAGTTCACATATCCCGTCTGCCAGACGATGGATCTGCTGATGCAGGTGCTCTAAAGACTGGAAGGTAACGCTCTCACCATGGAGGACTTTTCCTTCGGAACCCAACCACGCGTAGAGCTGACACTGGTGGTGAATCACGGGCAGGAAGTCGCGCTTACCGTTCAAAAAATCCTCGATGGCAGTAATCCATGCGCGATGTTCGACGCTGGCAAAAAGCAGTGGCATATCGTCACGATTGACGGGAGGGAGGTTGCTCCAGGCCGGATCGGGACGCCAAGAACGTAACCAGCCGGGAAGATCGGATGCTGGCATAGGACGTGCAATGCCATAGCCCTGCGCCAATTCGCAACCCAGTTGCAGAAGCATCACACCATGTTCAACAGTTTCAACGCCCTCAGCAATCACCTGCCGGCGGAAGGAACTCGCCAGACCGAGTACTCCGCCCAGAATAGCCAGGTCATCCGGATCATCGAGCATGTCACGGACAAAACTCTGATCGATCTTGAGCTGATTGACGGACAAATGTTTCAGGTAGGTCAACGAGGAATAGCCAGTTCCGAAATCATCAAGCGAAAACAGCACCCCGATTTCACGACAGGCTTCAATGACTTCAGCTACTCGTGCAAGATCATCAAGCGCACTGGTTTCCAGCACCTCCATTTCCAGATTGCCCGGCCTGATATCCGGATGGGCGTCCAGTGCCGCACGCAAACGGTCAACGAAATCCGGCTGCTGAAATTGACGCGCACTAATATTGACGCTGACCGGGATATCAAATCCTGCGGCTTTCCATCGGTCAATCTGGCTCAAGGCGGTTTCGATGACCCAATTTCCAACATCGACTGCCAGCGTGTGATCTTCGATGACAGGCAGGAACGACGCTGGCGGCAGCAGTCCAAGTTCAGGGTGCTGCCACCGAATAAGGGCTTCGGCACCGATGACCTCGCCGGTGCGCATGTTCACCTTAGGCTGGTAATACAGCAGAAATTCCTGCTCGCCGAGAGCATGCCGGATGCGTTCCAGACTCTCGTGGTGACCGCGGACGCTGCGATCTTGTTCGGCATCGAAAAGATGGTAGCGGTTCTTTCCCAAAAGTTTGGCCTGATACATGGCCTGATCCGCCTGGCGAAGCAACTGATCCGCGTCGACCGCTTCTGACTGCGGATAAAAAGTCACGCCCAGACTGGCCGAGACCTGAAGTACGAGGCCGTTGACAGGCACAGGGTGAGCCGCCGCAGAAAGGAGGCGGGTGAGCATCGACACACAAGCCGCGACATCCGGCAAATCAATCATGACCGCGACAAATTCGTCGCCTCCAAGGCGAGCGAGCGTATCGCCATCACGCAGATCCTGTTTCATTCGGCCGGCCAGAGCAATCAGCAACTGGTCACCGGCTTCATGACCGTGTTGGTCATTGATTTCCTTGAAACCATCGAGATCGAGATAAGCAACGGCCAAGAGCTGCCCCCGCCGCTCGGACTGGCTCATGGCCTGGAGCAGACGGTCGCCAAGCAGCACGCGATTGGGCAGGGTGGTCAAGTCGTCGTAGTGGGCAATATGCTTGAGCCGCATCTCGTACGCCTGGCGCTCGGTAATGTCAATAAAGTAACCGGCAATCAAGGTTTTGTCGCCCTGCACAAGAGGAAACCTGATGGTTGTGTAGCTGCGCCCATGAAGCTGTATATCCGATTTCAGCATTTCACCATTGGCCATAACGCACTGGTCGGCCGCAGTGATTTCATCAATAAATTCTGCCGGGAACATATCTGCAACGTCCATACCGATCATTTCGGACCCGGGAATGCCAATGATCTCCCTGAAGTTCTCACTGGCCATCAATACACGGCTACCGTGGGCTGTCAATTCCTTGATGAATACGTTAACCGGCGAATGACGCATGAACAGCGAGAACATTTGATTGGTCTCACGTAAGGCATTCACAGCCTCTTTTCGTGCAAATTCCTCCCGCCGCCGTCGAGCAATATTCGATATCAAAAGGACAATGACCATGACTTGGGCCGCAAAAAGAGCGAAGCCGAACCACAGGTAGATCTTGTAGCGCGAATAGAAGGTATCAGGCCTCCCGGTCACGATCGACCCATCAGGAAGCAATGATTCATCAACACCGAATTTATTCAGCCCTTCTTGATCGAATATGTAAGCTGTCGGGCTCTCAATGATGGGTAGAGTACTTGGAATTTCACCCTGCAGAATTCGGATGGCCAGAGCCGCCGCATTCTCTCCTTGCAAGCGGCCGCTGATCAGCTTCCCTCCCATCGCACCGGGTGCCATGGCAAAATCCCACAAGTTATAAACCGGCCTGTGTGAAGCCGATAGAATAAAGTTCATGCTTTCGCGTGCAGTAAAAGCCCTCCCTTCAGCATCTCGAAAGAAACCGTTATTGAGCACGATGGTGTCGCCCTTCAGCGCTTTCAGTGCCGAACTCAATTGGGCTGCCGTCAGATCAGCCATTTCAACGAATGTAATAGCGGGAAACAGATTGGCAACTTTTTTTGCCAGAGCCATATTGATTGATCCGGTTTCCGTTGAATCCGCCAACAAAACCACCTTTTTTGTACCGGGATGCAGTTTCAAACCGATAGCGATCGTTGAGGCAATGTCGACGGCCTCGCTGATACCGGTGTAGCCACTGCTTGGGTCAAAACGGTATTTGAAAATATCATTTATCCCGCAAAACACCACGGGCACGCCGGGAAATAGGCTATCCCGGTAAAGCAGCAAAAAATCAAGCGCATTGTTGTCTGAAGCGACAATGACATCGAAAACGACCTTCGAGTAAGAATGCTTGTAAAGCGCATTCAGTTGAGGAGCCATCGTCTCGAATGCATGGCGTTTGGTATTCATGTACTCAACATACACCTCGGCCTTGGGGTACGCGGCGGCCAGGGTATCGGCAAAGGCTTTTTGGATTGAATCCGTCCATTCGAACCCTTGGTGGTAAGAATGAAGAACCAATACTTTCGGACTGTCATTTGCCAAAGCACCGGTTGAAACGCAAGCAATGAAAACCCAGAGAAAAACCAGTGCTGGTTTTAGCTTACTGAATAGACCCATGAAATGGGAGCGTACGTACCGCCCAATCGTACAAAAACATAAGCTACCAAATCCGTGCATCATGGTTTTGTGTCCAAATTTCACAATTACACCGGCGGAGTTCAAACTGGAACGGTCAATAAAATGGTGATTCTGAAGCCTCATCTTGCCTAATAGTACGCGTTTGACATGCGTTCCGTAAAGCGGTCATCAACGGTCTGCCCTGCTCAATCTAGCTCCCTCAAGCGCTCCACCGCCTCTTCCACCCGCCGCACCGCGATAACTTCAATGCCGGCAATCGGGTGTTTTGGTTTGTTGGCCTCCGGGATCATCGCCCGCGTAAAACCGAGCTTGGCCGCTTCCTTGAGCCGTTCCTGACCGCGCGGTGCGGGCCGGATTTCGCCGGCCAGCCCAACTTCACCAAACACAATAAGTTTAGACGGTAATGCTTTGTTTTTTAATGAAGAAACAATAGACAATAAAACCGAGAGATCGGCCGCGGGCTCAACGATCTTGACGCCACCCACAGCATTGACAAAGACATCCTGGTCGAAGCAGACAATCCCCGCGTGACGGTGCAAGACGGCCAGCAGCATGGCCAGACGCTGCGCGTCGAGGCCAACGGTGAGACGGCGCGGGTTGCCGTGCGACTGGTCGACCAGCGCCTGAATTTCAACCAGCAAGGGGCGTGTTCCTTCCTGCGTGACCAGCACACAGGACCCGGGAACATCCTGCCCGTGTTGCGAGAGAAACATCGCCGAGGGGTTGTTAACACCCTTCAACCCCTTGTCGGTCATCGCAAAAACGCCAATTTCATTGACCGCGCCATACCGGTTTTTCACCGCACGGATCAGTCGGAAGCTGGAATGCGTGTCGCCCTCGAAATACAGTACGGTATCAACGATATGTTCGAGTACGCGTGGCCCTGCCAGCGCGCCTTCCTTGGTCACATGTCCGACAAGGATGACGTTGATGCCTGTTTGCTTAGCCAGCCGCGTGAGTTGCGCGGCGCATTCGCGCACTTGTGCGACCGATCCGGGTGCCGAACTGAGCTGATCCGACCACAGGGTCTGGATTGAGTCGATCACCGCCACTTGCGGCCTTTCGGACTGCAGCGTGGCGAGAATTTTTTCCAGATTGATCTCGGCCAGCAATTTGAGATTTTTGGTATCGAGCGCCAGCCGTCTGGCGCGCATGGCGATCTGCTGACCGGATTCCTCGCCGCTCACATAAAGCACATGGTGCGTGCCGGAGAGTTCAGCCAAAGCCTGTAGAAGCAAGGTGCTCTTGCCGATACCCGGGTCGCCGCCGAGCAGCACCACCCCACCCGCGACCAACCCGCCACCGAGCGCCCGATCAAATTCGCCAATGCCGGTCGGCAGCCGATCTTCTTCCCTGGCCTCGATTTCCGAAAGTGTTTGCAGCTTGGCTGTGCCACCCAACGCGGCAAAACGGCTCGTACTGGCCGAAGCCGTTTCGGCAACCGTCTCGACTAGCGTGTTCCACACACCGCAGCCGGGGCACTGCCCCTGCCATTTGGGGACGCTGGCACCGCATTCGGTACAGGAATAAATGGTTTTTGCCTTGGCCACGCTCAGACCTCAATTATCGGAACACGTTTTGCCAGAGCACAAAACAGCTCATAACTGATGGTTCCTGCCGCTGCCGCCACTTCGTCCGCCGGCAAGCCTTCGCCCCACAATACGACAGGACTGTCGATACCAACTTCCGGCAGATCGGTCAAACCAGTCAAATCGCAGGCCATCATGTCCATCGATACGCGCCCCACGACTTCTGTGCGTTGGCCGGCCACCAGAATCGGCGTACCACTCGGGGCATGGCGCGGATAACCATCTGCATAGCCACAGGCAACGACACCGATACGCATCGGCCGATCGACTTCAAACGTCCCGCCGTAGCCAACCCGCTCGCCAGCCACAACATCCTGTATGCCGATAATCCGGCTGCGTAGTGTCATCACCGGCTTGAGACTCAAGCTTTCCGCGCTTTCGTCAGCAAAGGGGCTACCGCCATAGAGCATGATGCCTGGACGAATCCAGTCATGGGCTGTTTGAGGGTAACGCAAAATAGCGGCTGAATTGGCCATCGAAACGGGACAATTCCAGCCCGCGCTCATTTGCGCAAAGCGTTCCAGTTGCCAGGCAATTCCTCGCCCGCCATCGGCCTCGGCAAAGTGCATCATCAACGTCACCAAGCCAATCGCCGAAGAAGCCCCCAGTTCGTCCTGTACAGCCGGCAGTTGCTCAGGCGTAAAGCCAAGGCGGTTCATACCGGTGTTGAATTTTAGATAGATCGGCAAACGCACCGGCAGCCTGGCATCGCGGATCATTTGCAACTGTTCAATACGGTGAACGACCGGAATCAGGGCGCATTCGGCGCAAACAGCCAGATCATCCGCCTCAAAGAAGCCCTCAAGCAACAAAATGGGCTGACGGAAACCCGCATCACGCAAAGCCACAGCCTCACTGATATCCAGCAAAGCAAAGCCATCAGCCACATCGGCCAGCGCCGTTGCAGCACGCAGTAGGCCGTGACCATAGGCGTTCGCCTTGACCACCGCCCACGCTTTGACGGGCTTGCCCTGAACGGCCACCCGATTTTTAGCAATTAGGTAATTGTGACGAAGAGCGGCAAGATCGATACAAGCTTGAATCGGGCGAGGCATGGACGGCAGGACTCCAGAGTGGCAATTCGATGAAATAGCGAAAGTATCGGTTGCATTGACCGACAACACAAGACGCTTTCAGGCCTTTGAACCTATAAAAAGCAGTTGAAACCGCTTTCAACATGCCCCGAAGGAAACACCCTTGTGGGTGCGGAGATCACAGAGCACACAGAGGAAAAACGATCCTCACCCTGAGGGTCAGTGCCCCATTTCACGCAAGCCTCCGTATCCTCTGTCCCCCAAGGGGCTCTGCATTCCTTACAGTCAGATTTCCTTCGGGGCATGTTTTTCTCCGTGTTCTCTGTGTTAAATGAGGTTTTAGGTTTGAATGAGCTTGATCCATCTGCTAACCCGTTTTAGATCTTTCGTGGTATAAATCCGCATCTTACGAAAGTGGTACGTGACAATTTAATGCCTTTCGGCTTTTATATCATCATGGCGGCGCAATTCTTTTCTGCGCTAGCCGATAACGCTCTGCTCATCATTGCCATTGCCGCCCTGCGCGAAATGCATGCGCCGAGCGCCTATGAGCCGCTCCTGAAAACCTTCTTCACCCTTTCCTACGT
Organism: Burkholderiales bacterium; assembly: GCA_038203745.1. GTDB lineage: Bacteria > Pseudomonadota > Gammaproteobacteria > Burkholderiales > Rhodocyclaceae > Propionivibrio. Next base: position 15,063 of record JBBRDR010000018.1, read on the forward strand.
TGTGTTAGCGGCCTTTGTCGGCGCGTTTGCTGACTCCATGCCGAAATGGCGAGTAATGTTTATCAGCAACACGGTCAAGATTGTTGGTTGCGGCATGATGTTCATGAATATTCACCCTTTGCTGGCCTATGCCGTGGTCGGCCTTGGCGCCGCCGCCTACTCACCGGCCAAGTACGGCATCCTTACCGAATACCTGCCGCACCGCCTGCTGGTCGTCGCCAACGGCTGGATTGAAGGTCTGACCGTCTGCGCCATCATTCTGGGGGTGGTTATCGGTGGCATTCTGATTCAACCGGCCACCGCACAAAGTCTGTTGTCTTTTGATTTTCCGTTCATTGACACCGGTGTTCAAACGGTTACCGAAATGGCGATTTGCTTTGTGGCGTTCTTTTATCTGCTGGCATCGGCATTCAATCTTTACGTCCCGGACACCGGCGTTGATCACAAAGCCCTGCATAAGAATCCCTGGTATCTGATTCGCGAATTCAACCACTGCCTAGTGCTGCTCTGGCGTGACCGTCTGGGCCAGATCTCGCTAGCTGTCACAACCCTCTTCTGGGGCGCTGGTGCCACGCTGCAATTCATTGTAATCAAGTGGTCTGAAGCCGCATTGCATCTCGATCTTTCGAAATCGAGCATGCTGCAGGGCGTTGTTGCGCTCGGCGTCGCGCTGGGTGCCGCAGGTGCAGCAAAGATGATCACCTTACGCAAGTCGGTCAAGGTAATCCCGATGGGTATAGCCATGGGCATCATCGTACTGGTCATGAATTACGTCCGCGATATCTCGGTCGCCATTCCGCTCCTGATCATCATTGGCGCGCTTTCCGGCTTCTTTGTCGTGCCGATGAACGCTCTGCTGCAACACCGTGGTCATATCCTGATGGGTGCTGGCCACTCAATTGCCGTACAAAATTTTAACGAGAATCTCTCGATTCTCATCATGACCGGCTTTTATTACATGATGGTCAAGATCAACCTGCCAATCTATGCCGTCATTACCGTCTTCGGAGTTTTCGTAAGCGCCAGCATGCTGCTTGTCAAACGCCGACACGAAGCCAACCAGCTCAAACACGACGACGTAATCCACCTCGACGACAGCAACGGCCACTAATCAAAAGCAGCGGGGCCTACTCACCGGATCAGCGGTGCGTTGGGAAGTTCGTTGGGATTGTCACCGTTCGCCGGGAAGTGTTTGGTCAGTGCTGCAGTAATATCATCCAAAGCCAGCAAGGCACCCTTTTCAAAGCGCCCTTCGCGAAATTCCGCTTCCGTGCGGCGACAGACTGCAGCCCATAACTCCTCTCCCACCCGGTCGTGGATGCCGCGATCAGCCACAATTTCCACACGGCGGTCGATCATCTGCAGGTAAATCAGCACGCCGCTATTGTGCTCGGTGTCCCAGACTTTTAGTTGTGAGAACAGTTCGATGGCTCGCGCCCGCGCTGACTGGTTGTGCAATAGCCCGTAGAGCGGCAAGTTGGCTTCAACAACGAAGCGCAATTCGCCCTGATGTGTGCGTTCAGAGCTGGTGATAGCTTGTTCGATTATGCGCAGCGTCGGTTTCGGAAAGCTGCGCAACACCCACCAGTCGGGCAACACCAGATGACGTAAGAGTCTGCCAAGTTGCATTACCAACCTCCCGAGGCGCCACCGCCACCAAAACTGCCTCCCCCGCCTGAAAAGCCGCCCCCACCCGAACTGCCGGAAGACCAGCCCCCGCCCCCACCCCCACCAAGGCCTCCGCCCATGCCGGCAAAGAGCGACACCACAAAGGCGAGCACACCAACAACAACGGAAAATAGCAGGGAGGAAAGAAGAAAGAATCCGATGACACCTATCGCGCCGCCAATGATTCCGGCACCCAAGAAGCGGCCAAAGATGGCGCGAAGAATGCCGCCAACTACGAAAACAAGAATAAAGCCGATAGGCAATAGCGACTCAAAATCACCTTCGCTGCTTGTCGCACGGTTTGGCTGCTGTGGCTCCGGCAGCGGCTCACCGCCAACCACCTTGATCATTGCCTCCAGCCCGGCATCAATCCCGCCGTAAAAATCGCCTTCCTTGAATCGAGGGCTGATCGTCTCGCTGATGATACGCTTGGCCGTGGCATCATTGAGCGCGCCTTCCAGGCCGTAACCCACCTCGATACGCAGCTTTCTATCTTCTTTGGCTACGAGCAGCAGTGCGCCATCGTCGACACCCTTGCGCCCGAGCTTCCACGCTTCAACCACACGCAATGCGTACTCGGCAACACTCTCAGGCGTAACGCTCGGCACGATCAAAATGGCGATTTGCGCCCCCTTTTGGCGCTCGAAGGCAGCCAGCTTGGCCTCCAGCTGACCGCGCTGTTCCGCCGAAAGAGTTGCCGTCTGGTCTGTTACCCGTGCGCTAAGAACGGGAACAAGCCGCAAGGCCTGCGCACCAGCCAGTCCTGCAAACAGGAGCAGGAACAGACCTGTCAGCCAGCCAAGCCTAAGCATGGGTCAATAACCGGAAGACGACGGACTCTTGGCGCCTTCTGCCGGTACAGGATTAGCCGATGGCGCTGGCTTTTGCTGAGCCGGTGCCGAGAAATCAACTTTCGGCGCAACCGAAATGGCTTTCTCGTTTTCAACGCTGAAGTTGGGCTTGACCTGGTAGCCGAACATCATTGCCGTCAGATTGTTCGGGAAAGATCGAACCGAAACGTTGTAGGCTTCAACCGACTTGATATAACGATTGCGCGCCACGGTAATACGGTTTTCGGTGCCTTCCAGTTGCGCCTGCAGATCACGGAACGAGGCATCGGCCTTCAGGTTCGGGTAGTTCTCGGCTACCACCAGCAAGCGAGACAGCGCACTGCTCAGCCCGGCTTGAGCCTGCTGAAATTTGGCAAAAGCTTCGGGATTGTTGATCAGCTCCGGCGTGGCCTGGATACCGCCCACCTGCGCGCGTGCCTGAGTCACCTGGGTGAGAACGTCTTTCTCGTGAGCCGCGTAGCCCTGCACGGTGCTGACCAGATTGGGCACCAGATCGGTACGCCGTTGATACTGGTTAAGCACCTCCGACCACGACGCATTGACCGCTTCGTCGCCGGTCTGAAAGGTGTTGTAACCACAACCGGACAGCAGGCTGACTAGAACCGCGATAACAGCGAAGAGACGGATGCGCATGACAGTTTCCTCCATGAAGGAATGTACGAAGTGAGGCGTAGATGGTGATGCTATGTGAAATTACAAGGCGCTTTACACGGATACGCGTTCTGTTGCTTTCGCTTCTCGCATCAACGCCCGCGCACGGCACAAATCTTCCCAGGCCTTGGCCTTGTCGGGCAGCGTACGCAAAAGATAGGCCGGGTGGTAGGTCACCACCACCGGAATTTCAATTTCACCATCGCGGTAGCTTAAAGTCTTGCCGCGCAGGCTGGCTAGAGAACTCTCCTCGCCAAGCACGGCATGAACGGCCACACGGCCGAGCAGGACAATCAACCGGGGTTGGAGCAATGCAATCTGGCGCTTGAGATAAGGAGTACAGGCCACCATTTCGGCCGTTTCCGGCGTTCGGTTTCCTGGTGGACGACATTTGACGGCATTGGCGATGTAAACGTCCTTGCCACGCTTGAGATCAATGGCGGCCAGCATGGCATCGAGCAACTTGCCGGCCTGGCCGACAAAAGGCTCACCACGTTCATCCTCTTCCTCGCCCGGCCCCTCGCCGATGAACAGCCAGTCAGCGTTTTCATCACCAACGCCCGGCACAGTCTGCTTGCGTTCGGCACACAGGCCACAAGCCCGGCACGCAGCAATGCTCTCACGCAACTCGCCCCAGCCTGCTTGCGCAATTTGTTCAAGAGTTGCAATCCGGGGCGAAACAATACGGGGGGATTGAGATTGAGGCACAGGCACTTCATCGCAGGGCCTTGGTGTCGCCACCGGTTCAGGCAAGGTCTTGGTGCCGCGCTTGACCGAAGACTGCTCGCGCATGATCCATTGCGGCGACAGTCCCATCTCGTCGAGCATCTGATTCCGGTTCAAACTCATACCACCACCTCATCCAGTGCGTGTGTCAGCACCAGCGCATCTTCGCGCCCCTGCGCTGCCGGGTAATAACCACGGCGCACGCCAATCTGTTCAAACCCGAAATGACGATACATTTTCAAAGCTTTTTCGTTTGACGGGCGAACTTCCAGCAGCAGCACCTTTGCCCCGCCTTCGCGTCCCACCCGCATGGCCTGTTGCAACAGTCGCGAACCCAAACCCGTACCCTGATGTTTTTCAGCTACGCTGATGAGCAGCAGGTGCGCATCGTCCACAGCCAGCATCAATACAAAATAACCCACCAACTCCCCACCCACTCGGCACACCCAGCAACTGTAGCCACTGGTCATCGAATCGGTAAAATTGCCGCGCCCCCAAGGATAAGGATAGACGCGATACTCGATAGCCAGCACCTCAGCGATATCACTCTCGCTCATTGGCTGCATTTCAATACGTGGATGAAGCAAAGCATTCATCAGGCTTTACCGCCTTCCGCCAGCCGTTCAATCACAGTCTTGGCCACCTTGTCGCGCACGTAAAACGGCACGGCATCCGCCGGGTCGATGGACTCGCCCAGCGCAAGTCTCGGTGCGGCAAGGCGGACGATGGCTGCGGCGCTCGGCAAGATTTCAGGCAACCAGGTGTCGACGCAGGGGGCAAGATGCTCGCGCAAAGCCGGATAGGCCGACAGCCCGTTACCACAAGCCAGCCAACCCGCCGAATCGGGCAAAGGAACAGCATTCGGGGCATAAACGCCAATACGGCCTTGCAGCCTGCCCTGCTCGAACACGCCGAAATAAACCTCACCCATGCGGGCGTCCAGCGCGACGATCACCCGTTCACCTCCGCTGTCCAGCGCCATCGCCTCCAGCGACCCGATACCAATCAACGGCAGGTCACGCGCCACCGCCAACCCCTGAGCCACACCGCAAGCGACACGCAGACCGGTAAAGGAGCCGGGGCCGGTATCGAAAGCGACACCCTCCAGATCAGCAAAGCTCAGGCCAAGCTCACGTAATGTATCCCCGGCCAACGGCAACAGTGTTTCGGAATTCGAAAGCCCCTCTGGGCAGCTTCGGGCAACAACCTCACCATCGCGCCAGAGGGCGATAGAACCAGGATCGGTCGCAGTTTCAAGGGCAAGAATAAGCATGGGACGTATTCTACCGGAACGCTGCCAGCGTCGCCGCAGGCGTTCCACCAATTTCAAGAACACCGGCGAATATGTTTTCTTCACGGTAAAACATTCTGATCTGGCGGGGTTAGTATCTATCTTTAGTTATTTTGTTCTAGCTATTGGGAAATATGATCATGCTCAAACTACGCTTGTTAGCCTTATTCGCCATTTTCTTTGTAAGTGCAGGCAGCTCTTTTGCTCAAAATAATGCTATCGGCTACGTCAAGACTGTCCAGGGAAATGCAACCGTGACCGGGGGCGGTCAATCGGTATCGGCTCAGCTCGGCACTCCGGTGCAAATTGGAAGCGTACTTAGAACTGACAAACTGGGAAGCATGGGCGTGACATTCAAGGACAATACGATCATTTCGCTTGGGCCGAATACCGAAATTACTGTCGACGAGTATTTATTTGCTCCAGAGCGGGACGAATTAAAGCTCGGTGCCAGTATGACCCGGGGTACGTTGAATTACGTCTCCGGGATCATCGCCAAACTGAAACCGGAAGCGATTTCATTGAAAACCCCAACTGGAATAATTGGTGTCCGTGGCACTCATTTTCTAACCAAGATCGAAAACGAAGACTGATCTATGTTTTCAGGGATTACTCTAGGCGCTTGGACGGCAATGCGTTGGTTCTTACCGGCTGTAATTGTCCTGTTTTTATCGGGCTGCGCCAACCAATCCTATGTCGTCCTTCTGCCAAACGACGACGGGACAATTGGCAAAGTATTCGTGACGGGAAACAAAGGGACAACGTTGCTCGAGAAGAATCAGGATGGTGTGTTGATTGACAGCCCGGCCGGCCAATCATTTATCGTGAGCAAGGACAAAATCACCAAGGACTTTGGCATTGCTCTAGCGGCGACTCCCGAAAAACCGCTTGTCTTCCTGCTTTATTTCGAAACAGGTGGCACGAAACTGACCTCTGAATCAAGAGCTGATATCCCGAGGATTATGGCTGAGATCAACAGACGTCCCGCCCCCGATTTCTCGATCATTGGTCACACCGATACGGTTGGTAGCGACGACGATAACGTTGCCTTAGGTTTGAAGCGCGCTCGCTTTGTTGCCGAATTATTCGATGGCGCCAAAATTGCGCGAGACCGGATAAACGTCGCCTCGCACGGCGAAAAGAATCTGTTAATTCCAACCCGCGATAACACCCCTGAACCTAGGAATCGCAGGGTCGAAGCAAGCGTACGCTAAATTCTTATTTTTCTGCCATCACGATCAGATCGCCGGTATTTCCCGAGTCTAACCTTGCCAAGTGAAAAGCGACGAGTTGGTCGCCAGGACGCTGTGCGGCAAGTGTCGCGAAGGCCTGCCGGGCCGCCAGTGCTTTGGCTCGCAACAGATCGAACGCGTGTTGATAGTCCGCGTCAGACCCGTTGGCTTCCAAAGGATCAAGTGGCTCGAAGACCTCTATGGCCTGCGACTTTCCCTTCAGGATGATTCGCCCAATGGGCCGCACCGGCCACTCCGGGCAGCCTGCCAGCGTGGCCTCTGAAACACACGTCAAGGTGCCGAGGTACTTGTTGGCGGCTTCAAGTCGTGACGCCGTATTTACCGGGTCGCCGAGGGCACGATAGTCGAAGATCGTGCTGCCGCCAAAATTTCCGACAGTGACCTCTCCGCTGTGAATCCCAATGCGTGTCTGCCCAAAGCCAATACCTTTCGCCTGAAGTTCGTTCGCATATTGTCTGGCAAAACGCTGCATCGCCAGCGCGCACGACAAAGCCCGACGCTGATGATCAGGCTGGACAACGGGCGCTGAAAACATGATGGCCACAGCGTCACCAACGATTCGGTCTAGCGTCCCCTGATGCAGGAAGGCAATCGCAATCATTCGATCCAGATAAGCGTTGAGTACAGCTACCGCCTCGGTTGGATCCAGGCGTTCCATTAGCGTCGTAAAGCCTGTGAGATCGGTAAACACAAAACTGCATGACTGACGATGTCCGCCGAGTTCGAGAGCCTCCGGATGTTCGATTAGATGCGTCACGAGGTTTGGCGAAACGTAGCGCGAGAAGGCTTGACGAACCCAACGCTGACGCCGTTCAATCGACAGGTGGCGCACAATGCTCGACAGAACGTACGTCACAGCCAAGGCGATACTGGTATTGCAGGCGTCGATGAGCAATCCGTTAGTGACAAACGCCTGCCAGGCGCTGAACCAGAGCAGGACAATCAGAAACGTGAAAAACGATAATGAAACCATTGCGCCAGCACTTAGTGCGACACCACCGACCAATAGCCCGCCGAGCACAATGATCAAGGCTTCGCTTGCTCCAGCCCAAGACGGGCGCGCAAGCCCACTTCCCGTCAGGATCTGTTCGAGCAATTGGGCATGTACCTCAACGCCCGGAATGACTCCGCCCATTGGGCTGAAACGCAAATCCATCAAACCTTGGGCAGACGATCCCACCAATAAGATACCGTTGGCCAACTCATTGGCTGCAACCTCGCCGGACAAAATTTTCCAGACCGGGATATAGCGACTCGCCGTTGATTTCGTATAGTGGATCCAGAGTTCACCTTCGGGCGTGGTGGGCAAGACCAGATTACCAATACGGATTTCGGCAAGGCCGATGTTCTTGGGATGAGTTCGAATGGTGTAATTGCGTGCATTCTGAGCGACACGCAGTGCTTCCGCCGTCAGTGAGGGTAACAGCGTCTCGCCCATCCGCAGCACGAGTGGCGCCTTCCTGACGACACCATCTGCGTCGGCGAAGAACGCCAGTGCACCATTACCCGCTGCCGCAGACTCAAGCTTGGGCAATGAAGGGATAGCCCGGGTGAATGCATGTACGTAAGGCTGCGGTGGGTCTCCGGACACCACGTAGCGTGCCTTGACATCCGGGACTTCGTGGGCAACTCCCTCTTGCTCGATGGCAAAACCAAGCACTACGTTGCCGCGCTGAATGATTGTCGTCAGAACGGCGTCGTGGTCCGGAAGATGATCCAGCTGACGTCGTAACGATGGCGAAGCTCGCCAGAGTTCGAGCATGGCTGCGGGCGATGTACGGTCAGGTTCGGCGAAGATGACATCAAAAGCGATAACCGCGGCACCGTAGCCCTGCAGCATGGAAACCAGTTCGGCAATACGGGTTCGTGGCCACGGCCATTGACCCAGACGGCGAAGACTTTCCTCATCGATATCGATAATTCGTACGGGCACCTCCTGATAGATTCGAGGATGCCAGCGCTGGAAATGATCAAACGTAGCATTGCGCAGAATTTGCACGGGCACCGGATTCCATACGAAAACCAGGAAGCCGGCAAGAATAGCGGCCACCGGAACAAGCAAGCCCAGCCCCTTACGAATCGTATTTGGCAGCAGCCGCATCGGAATCAGGTAGAAAGCCCGCCAAGATACGGGGCGACATCGACGTAATCGATCTGCTCAGGTGTCAAAAACTTTTCCGCGTAACGAAGGTATAAGCCGGAGGTCAGGAACAGGTCAAAGATATCGGGATCGATTTGACCGTTCTTTTTGAGTTGATAAAGAATCCTCACCGCTTCCGACACTTTGTTTGGGGTCTTGTACGGACGATCTGGTGCCGTCAGTGCCTCAAAAACGTCAGCTATTGCCATGATACGTGCCGGAACGGAAAGATCCTTGGCGCTCAGTCGACGCGGATACCCCCTGCCGTCAAGTGTTTCATGGTGCGTACCGGCATACTCCGGCACGCGTTGCAAAGACTTGGGGAAATTCATTTGCTCGAGCATCACGATCGTGAAGACCATATGTTCATTGATCTTGTAGCGCTCTTCCTCGGTCAGCGTGCCGTAACGCACGCAGAGGTTGTAGATTTCACCGAGGTTATAGAGATTCTCTGGCTGGTCCATCTTGAAGCCAAATAAGGCGTCAGCGACTTCGGATGGTTGACGAGAAATAACATGGTGGGCTTTGTCCGCCAGCAGATCTTCCACCGCCGGTAGCGGCATTATCGACTCTGCCTGGCAGCGCACATAATCCGCGCGCGACAGGCCCAGACGGTCATCAAAATGACGCAGCCACTTTGTTCCGGCAATGCTCTTGAGACGGTCAATGTGAAAATCAGTCATTGTTTCGGTGCCAATATTGCACTCAGCAACAAAGGCGAAGTCGTCTAGCAACTGCGATTTTCTGGCGTTGAAGCAGGCATGCGCGCCTTCTTCGTCTTCGCCGTTTCTCAGCGCATTCAGACGATCGATTTCCGCGTCACGCAACAACACTTCAAAACGAGTCCGGATTTCATGTATCCGGTTATTGATCGTTTCAAGCTTGGTGGCTTTATCAATGACAAACTCTGGGGTCGTGACCTTGCCACAGTCGTGTAGCCAGGCGCCGATCCTGAACTCTCGCCACTCCTCATCGCTATTGAAACGAAAGTCAGCCAGAGGCCCTGAAATTGTGGCGCTCGCGGTTTCGGCCAGCATTACCGCCAGTTCCGGCACCCGGCTACAGTGACGGCCCGTGTATGGACTCTTTGCATCAATGGCCGTGGCCATGACCTGGATCATGCTTTCAATCAAGATTCTTTGCGCCTCGACAAGCTGCAGGTTGTCTAGGGCGATAGCGGCCTGCGCCGCAAGTGCTTCAACCAGTCCGAGAAAATCCTTGGTGAAGGGCACGATCCCACCCGTAGCGGGGCACAGCGCATTTATGAACTGGAGAACCCCGAGGACATCGCCGTTGCGTCCTGTCATGGGGACGGTGAGCATCGAGACAGTCCGGTAATGGCTTTCTGAATCAAAATGCCGGGTACCGCTCAGGTCGAAACGCGTCTCGCGATACACGTCATCAATCAAAATCGATTGCTTGTGGATGACTGCGTGTACGGACGCGTATTTCTCGTTTGGCCGCCCTGTTTCGTCGTCGTACAGCGGTATTTCGATCGACGGAAGCGAATCGTCCCTTGTGCGCTGTTCGAAACGTAGTGTTTTTTGATCGGACACCAGATACATCGTGGCGCCATCGCAGTGAAGCAGTCGTTGTCCTTCAACGAGAATGTGCTGAAAGAGCTTTGACCGATCGTGTTCCATCGACATCATCAGCCCACTTTGAATCAGCATATCGAGCTTTGCAGTACGTGCGCGTACCTCGCGCTCCAACTTGTCTTTCGCTGCCCTTTGCGCCTTGAATAGATTCCTGATCGCAAGCAGGTTCTTTATACGGAGCGAAATATCCAGCTTGTTAACCGGCTTCTCTATGTAATCATTAGCGCCGCCAAGCAGTGCCTTATTTCCTGACTCTCCGTGTGGAGTTGCAGCAATAATCAGAATTGGCAGTTCCGCCCCTGAAAACCTTTGACGAATCTCACGTATGAGTTCAGCGGCATCGACATTCGACATCTCTATGTCAAGCAGCAAAAGATCGAATGATTCACTATCCAACAGCCGTACGATCTGACCCGGATCGGAAACAATTCTTGCCTGAGCGTACCCCCCCGCCTCCAATTGTCCGGAGATGGAAGCAACGTCCAAGACGCTTTCATTACAAAGAAGTATTTTGCTTGACGTATCGATAATAGGCATAAGACTGGATAAACCTGATTAGAGTATGGTCTCAGGTTTATGTGCGCAAGCCTTTAAAAATAAGCACGATAACCTCAAGGGCGATACAAAACAACCAACGTGGCACACGTTTCGAACGTTTCCGTTGAAACAGGGATTCAGATTGCAATAAATTGCATTGCTACAGTACGTGGCTCCTTTTTACACCGCCATTACAAATGTTCTGCCGAATGGCAGGCGCGACGGCAAAGATCGTGCGATTACTTGTGTTTGATGGCGTCCTTGATGTCGGCTTTGGCATCGCCATACGACGCCTGGACTTTGCCACGGGTGTTTTGAACTTTGCCTTTCAGCGCCAGATCCTTGTTGCCGAACAGGTTACCGACGACTTCCTTCACTTTGCCTTTTGCTTCTTTGACGCGACCGCTGGTTTGATCTTTGTTCATGCTGTTCTCCTGAAAATATTATTGGAAATACTCGGGAGTGATGAACTTGCGTTGCTACACTCTCGATGAACAGATTAAGGATTTCGTCCGAGGCGTTCTGTACGGCAGCGAACATAACCAAGCTTTATTCCAAACCGGATGATTGCAGAAAGGCGTCGATACTGCCCGCAAGCAGCTGCGAGCGGGTCATCGCCTCGATGCGACTGATTAGCGCGACAGACTACTCGACGCCTCGTTACGGACGGCAACTACCGATTCCAGTGTTTCGCGTTCGTGCTTGATGTAGCCCTTGGCCATTTCGATCAGATTGGGAATGAGGTTATACCGTCTTTTGAGCTGCATTTCGATTTGCGCAAAGGTATTTTTGTAACGATTCTTGAGCATGACCAGTTTGTTGAAAATCGAGATCACGTAAAAACCGATCAGTGCGATGAAAACCAAGATGCCGATTACTACGGATAGCGTATTCAAGGTTTTTCCCGTAACGTCAATTCGGATGCAGGTTGATACCACTCTTGTTGTCGTAGTGCGCTCGACGAAACCGGCTGAGCTGAGTTTGCCATCTTAACGCGGATATCAAGTTAGGCTTGCTGGTCTGACTTGGTTATAGGGCAATTGCATCAAATGGTCCCGAGGCCCAAGAGTGAGGCACGGTAGGAGTCAGATGAGGCAGCGAATATTCTGCGGTTGCGACGTCAAGACACCAATAAACCTGGTTCTCGACGCTCCAATGCGCACGCACCGCATGGGCCAGAACCGAGGCCTCGGGAGCGATGCTGCCAATGTAGAGCCGCCGCTCGTAACTCGTCGTGCCGTTAATCATCCGCTCCGACTCAATGACTCCAAACATCTTCAGGACTGGCCATTGCTGCGGGTTGGATAGGCCGTCAGCCCGTTACCACAAGCCAGCCAACCCGCCGAATCCGGCAAAGGAACAGCATTCGGGGCATATACGCCAACACGGCCTTGCAGCCTACCCTGCTCGAACATGCCGAAATAAACCTCACCCATGCGGGCATCCAGCGCAACGATCACCTGTTCGCCATCGCTTCCAGCGATCCGATACCGATCAACGGCAGGTCACGCGCTACCACCAACCCCTGAGCCACACCGCAAGCGACACGCAGGCCGGTAAAGGAGCCAGGGCCGGTATCAAAAGCGATACCCTCCAGATCGGCAAAGCTCAGGCCAAGATCACGTAATGTATCCTCGGCCAACGGTAACAGCGTTTCGGAATTCGAAAGCCCCTCCGGGCAGCTTCGGGCAACAAACTCACCATCCCGCCAGAGGGCGATAGAACCAGGATTGGTCGCAGTTTCAAGGGCAAGAATAAGCATGGCACGTATTCTACCGGAACGCTGCCAGCGTCGCCGCAGGCGTTGCGCCAATTTCAAGAACACCGGAAGATGGCCAATCAGGCCAAATTTGTTTTAGTCAGGCCAGGACCCGGCGGCATCGGGCAATCTAGAACACTTGAAAAAGCCCTTAGCAACTCGATTTCCGTGGGTGTCGCACGTTGATCGTGCCAGATACAGGTGACGCAGGCGGTCAGAAAAATAGATTTAGCCCGTGGTTGGAGTTCATCCAATTTCACCAGCGCACGATCCAGATCGGCAACGCCAATTTGATCAAGTGGCGACAATATTATTCCACGCGTTTTAAGCGGACTTAGCGAGCTGGTGAAAGCACCCTGCGTATCGCTTACGCCGGCATGCGCCAGCACCGAAAGAACAAGGCCAACTTCGGTCGTTACTTGAGTTAGATCCGCGTAGCGCGCTATCGTGGGCGCGCGCTTGAAGAACTGCCCGTCCAGATGCCGGAACAGAATCTTCTGCAATGACCACTCCATGAGGTCAATCGTGGCATCCATTTCGATTAGGGCGATCGCGTTTTCCTTGAACGAATTGTACTGACCGAGGGACAACTGCTTGAGTGCCGGGATGGCGATATCAATAATCGGCAAGCGGAATTTGATATCCAGTGCATCAATCTGAGGTGCCAACGTTCGTGTCAACACAAAGACATCGAGGTCGGCGTAGTCCTGCAACCGGTTCAATTGCTTCGTGCGTACCGATTGCCTAGGGTCGAGCAGCATGGCATAAACGATGGCGCGCGCGCCATAGGGTTCGCGTGCCGTGTCCTTGATGATCGTCGGCAGTTCCAACAGCAATTCACGGGCGTAATTAACGGCTTGCTGCGGTGGGTTGCCGATTTGATCCATTGCCGCAATGACTTCGGCGCTTACCGTACCAGCCGCAACGGCACCGACGGTTTCGAACTGCGTGCGGACTGCGGCACGTTTCACGGCGCCATCTGAGTTGGTCAGTCGCTCGTCGGGGACAAATTTTGGATCGATTGCCGGTAGCTCGGACGTGTCGAATCGGCCATCCCATTGTGGGTCAATGCGCCGGATGCGTTTCTCCAGCGGAGGGTGTGTTGCAGACAACCATTGTGTGAATCCCGAAATACCCTGGGCAAAGAAAGCATGGCTTGCTTCCGGCGCAGACGGATTGTGCACGGTCGAACCATAGGCCAAGCCTCCAATCCTTTTTAACGCCCCGGCAATGCCATTCGGATTGCGTGTAAACTGGACCGCTGAGGCGTCAGCCAGATATTCCCGCTGCCGGCTTACCGAGGCTTTGATTAGATTACCAAAAAACGTGCCGGCAAAACCGATGGCCATCAAACCAAGGGCCAGTGCCAGAATGCCACTAGGACCTTTGTCATTACCCCGACGTCGGCCGGAAAAGGAGGCGGAACGCAGCAGGTAATAGCCAATAATTCCGAGAATGAGGATACCGTTCAACGCACCCATTAAGCGAATATTGAGCCGCATGTCACCATTAAAAATATGGCTGAATTCATGAGCGATGACGCCCTGCAATTGATCCCGGGTCAGCTGGTCAATTGCACCTTGAGTTACGCCGATGACCGCATCACGCGGCGAGAATCCGGCAGCAAAAGCGTTGATGCCCGGTTCATCGCTTAGCAGGTAAACCGGCGGCACCGGAGTCCCGGACGCGATGGCCATTTCCTCGACAACGTTCAGCAGTTTGCGTTGATTCAGGTCTTGTGAGTTCGGTGGAATGAGTTGTCCGCCGAGCGACTCGGCGACAACCTTGCCCCCAGCCGACAAAGCGATAGTTTTGTAGAGGCTGCCGGCGAGTACCACTACGCCAACACCAGCACCAACAGCAGCAAACGTCGCCCAGTCCATTTGCTGGATGAATGTCTGGCCATTTTGCATCTGCGCACTGTTGATGAAACCGAACGTAATCATCAACAGTACATTGGCCATGATGATCAAGGCGATCACCGCAAAGGCAAACAGAACGACCAGCAGCGTCGTGTTTTTGCGTACCCGGTCCTGCGATTCAAAGAAGTTCATCGTTTATGTTTAACCAGCACGCGTAATCAAAACGAGACTTTGGGTGCCGCCTGTATCGCCACGCTGTCTTCAAATTCCAGCAGGGTGGCATCTTGCGCATGGCCGAACATGGCGGCGAAGAAAACCGACGGAAAGGTTTGTTTGAAAATATTGTAGGCCATGACCTGATCGTTAAAGGATTGCCGGGCAAAAGAGATTTTGTTTTCCGTGCTGGTCAATTCCTCACTGACCTGCATCATGTTCTGGCTGGCCTTGAGGTCGGGATAAGCCTCCATCACCATTTTCATATTCATCATGGCGCCTGACAGTTTGCTTTCAGCGCCCATCAGCCCTTTCATGGCGTCTGCATCACCGGGGGCTGCTGAAGCGCGCGACAGACTACTCGACGCCTCGTTACGGGCAGCAACTACCGATTCCAGTGTTTCGCGTTCGTGCTTGATGTAGCCCTTGGCCGTCTCGACCAGATTGGGGATGAGGTCATACCGTCGCTTGAGCTGCACTTCGATTTGCGCGAAGGCATTTTTATAACGATTCTTGAACATGACCAGTTTGTTGAAAATCGAAATCACGTAAAAACCGATCAGTGCGATGAAAACTAGGATGCCGATTACAACTGATAGCGTATTCATGGGGTTTCCTTTAACGTTAATTCGGATGCAGGTTGATAACACTCGTGTTGTCGTAGTGCGCTCGACGAAACCGGCTGAGCTGAATTTGCCATCTTAACGCGGATATCAAGTTAGGCTTGCTGGTCTGACTTGGCTACGATTGGCTGGCCAACAACGAGAAATAACCAGTTTTGCGTAAACCATTCCATAGCATTCTCCTTGAGTGGTTGCGTTCGTGCGGAATTGCCCTCACTCAGATATTGACCCGGCGTAGCCGCAAGGCGTTGGTGATCACCGAAATCGAAGACAGGCTCATCGCCGCCGCGGCAAACATCGGCGAGACCAGCAGACCGAAGACCGGATACAGGACGCCAGCGGCAATCGGAACGCCGGCCGCGTTATAAACCAGCGCGAAGAACAGATTCTGGCGAATGTTGCGCATGGTGGCCTGCGATAAGCGACGCGCCCGTACAACGCCATTCAAGTCGCCTTTAACCAGGGTGAAACCGGCGCTTTCGATCGCCACATCGGCTCCGGTACCCATGGCGATGCCGACATCGGCCTGAGCCAGCGCTGGAGCATCGTTGACGCCATCGCCGGCCATCGCCACTTTATGGCCCTCGGCTTGCAGTTCCTTGACGATGCGTGCTTTGTCAGCCGGCATCACATCCGCCCGGATTTCGTCAATGCCCAGTCGACCGGCGATCGCACGCGCCGTCCGTTCGTTGTCACCGGTCGCCATGATGATGCGCAGCCCTTGCGCGTGCAGTGCCTTAAGCGCAGCAGCTGTGGTCTCTTTGACCGGATCGGCGACACTCACCAGACCGGCGATCACGTCGCCAATCAGCACAAACATCACCGTCTCGCCCTGATCGCGCCGTGCATTCGCTGTTTCGAGGAAATCACCACCATTGATGCCCAGGTCAGCGAGTAACTTGGTGTTGCCCAGTGCCACCGGCTGCCCATCAACGATGCCTTTGACGCCCTTGCCCGTGATCGCTTCAAACGCCTCGGTCTTGACCAGCTCAATCCCGCGTTCCTCGGCACCCGCAACGATAGCTTCGGCCAGCGGATGCTCCGAGCCACGTTCCAGGCTGGCGGCCAGGCGCAGCACCTTGGCTTCATCCTGTCCCGGCGCGGGCAGCACGGCCACCAGTTTCGGCTTGCCGACAGTCAGGGTGCCGGTCTTGTCGACAATCAGCGTATCAACCTTGGCGAAGCGTTCCAGCGCCTCGGCGTTACGAATCAATACGCCGACCTGGGCGCCCCGCCCGGTTGCCGTCATGATCGACATCGGTGTGGCCAGCCCGAGGGCACACGGGCAGGCAATGATCAACACGGACACCGCCGAGATCAGTGCGTAAGCCAGTGCCGGTGATGGTCCCCAGACGGCCCAGGCGACAAAGGCGAGGATGGCGATGGCGATCACCACTGGCACGAAGATGCCTGCGACCGAGTCGGCCACCTTTTGGATCGGCGCGCGCGAGCGCTGGGCGTTGGCGACCATATCAACGATTTGACTGAGCAAGGTGTCCGCGCCAACCCGCTTGGCTTCGATGATCATTGAGCCAGTGCCATTGATCGTTGCGCCTGTGACCTTGTCCCCGGTCGTTTTCTCGATGGGAATTGATTCCCCGGAAATCATCGATTCATCGACCGATGAGCGGCCCTCAAGGACTACGCCGTCAACCGGCACCTTGTCGCCGGGACGAACGCGCAGGTGATCGCCAACGACAACCGCTTCAAGCGGGATGTCTTCTTCGCGCCCGTCGGCGCGTATTACCCGCGCGGTCTTGGCGGCAAGGTCGAGTAGTGCCCGGATCGCTGAACCGGTGCGATCGCGAGCGCCAAGCTCCATGACCTGGCCAAGCAGAATCAGTACGACGATCACCGCTGCCGCTTCAAAATAGACACCGACGTGCCCCTGGGCATCACGAAAACCTGCTGGAAACAGACCCGGCGCCAGTACGGCGACCACGCTGAACACATAGGCCGAGCCAACGCCCATGGCGATCAGCGTAAACATATTCAGGCTACGATTGACGACCGACTTCACACCGCGCACGAAGAAAGGCCAGCCAGCCCACAGCACCACCGGCGTGCTCAACACGAGCTCGACCCACTGTGCCAATGACTCGCCCAGCGCCTGACGAATAAAGCCCAAGCCAACAAACGGCCCCATGCTCAGGAGTAGTAAGGGAGTTGACAGCACCGCGCCGATGAGGAAGCGGCGTTTGAAATCAGCCACTTCCGGATTCGGGCCATCGTCTGCGGCGGGAATGCGCATGGGTTCGAGCGCCATGCCACACTTCGGGCAATCCCCCGGGCTATCGCTGATCACTTCAGGATGCATCGGGCAGGTGTATTGCGTTCCCTTCGGTGGTATCGGGACATGCTTCTGAGCATCCTTGCTCAGATACTGTGCCGGGTCTGCCTTGAACTTGTCGTGGCATTTCGTCGAGCAGAAATGGTAAGTGTGGCCCGCGTGCTGCGTACTGGGTTTACCGGCACCCAGGGTGACGTCCATGCCGCAGACCGGGTCCTTGACCGTTGCGCCGTCGTGCGCATGCGCGTGGCTATGGCCTGCGTGGGCGTGCGTAGGACCATGCTGATCATGGTTGCTGTCGTGACCGGATACGTGAGTTTCATTTTTCATATCGATGACTCCTGAGCGATCCTGATATACAGCATAGACCTGTGTGTAACACCCAGGTCAAGCACTAAATCATTGGCCCGGAGGATCGCCGGCTTGAGGTGCGGGTTCACTGACTTTCATGGTGGAGATTGTTTACTTGAAGCCATTTTGCCGTTGCTCGGCGCGGACGTAGGCTGTGATATGGGCTACATCATCGGCGCTGACGTCTGGAACCGGCTTCATGTCCCCGAATTGCCAGTGGTGGGCCTTGGCACCGTCTCGTGCCGCAATTTGGAAGGCTGCGTCTGAATGGTGCGAAGGCACATAGTACGAGTGCAGGAAAGGGGGGCCTTCCTTGCTGCCTTTAAGATCAAGGCCGTGACAACTGGCGCATTTCGCACCGTACAATTGTTTGCCGGCGGCAGGATTAGGCATCAAGCCGCGGCTGGGTTGAGGGATGGATGTCTGCGCCATTGCCACCTGAACAATCAGGGCTGCCGCAACCAATGCAGTAAATTGCGCAATTCGTAGCCAGGTCTTGCGCGCGGGCGCAGATGCCGGGATGAGCCCTGCCCCGCCGTTAACCGGCTGATTGCTAAGACCATCACCGACGCATCGCGTGAAGTTCTGTGTCGCCCGATATCGCTTATTCATCGGTTGCTCCCAGAATTGCCGTGGTCGCCGGCGCCCGGCGGAGGCAACGAGCAACAGGCGCCGGGTTTTTCCTTGGCATGTGCTTGTGCATTGCTTTCACACCAAGCTTTGAATTGCTCTCGAAGGTTCTTTAGCCAAAGCATCATGGCGTTTTCTCCTTTGTTACGCAATCCGCATGGGATGTGAATTGCTGTCGTTAATAATTGCGACGTCGGTGAGAATTCTATTTGGGTGATTTGCCGTGCATGTGATTACCCATCATGCCGCCCATGCCGCTTTTTCCATCATCCATCATGCCTTGAGCCATCGGGCAACCAGAACCCATGCCGGCCATCATGGCGGACATATCTGCCATTTGTGCCATCATCAGAGTCTGGCGAGATTCCGGGTCACTGGTGTTCTGCATAGCCAGCATGCGGGCATGCATGTTTTCCTGAATTTGGCCGGGCGCAGCCTGCCCTGCCTTCGCAGGTGTTGTTGCCGAATGCACTTGCGCTGGATGGTGACTGCTGTGGTCATCGGCGGGCTTGTCTGCCGCCAGCAAGGTCAGCGGCGACGAAATAATGGAAATCAGTGCAAGTTGCACTATTTTGCGTGAGAGTGCGTTCATGGTTTTACCTTTAGGGGTTTGGTTGTTGAATAGTGTATCGACGGGTCAATACCCGTTATACAGGCTGACCGTTCCGTCCTAAGTGGGTTCCTTCGTTTGGACAAAGGCTAGTGTGCCCCAGCCTATCCAACAGAAGCCTGACGTGTGGATTACAATTTTGTTATCAAAAGAATGGGGCGTCGCTTCCCTTGACCTTGCCAGCGATCATCGGCGACTGAGTGTTGACGCTGCCAAAGCGCGGGGATCAACCTGCTCATGGTTAGCGACCTGTTGCACCGCCAGAACGTCAACACCCATCAACCGCCATGGAAAACAAGCCTTTATAGCCATCA
>JBBRDR010000019.1:0-33068 GCA_038203745.1 Burkholderiales bacterium
GCCAACGCTGGCTACGGAATCCCAAGAGGCTAGCTGGGCAGACGTGGCGCCGCTTGATGTGCTCGGTCTGGAGGTTGGTTATCGACTGATTCCGCTGGTTGACAAGGCTCAGGACGGTGAGTTGCTCAGGCGCATTCGAGGGATTCGCAAGAAATTTGCCCAGGAAGTGGGCTTTCTGGTTTCCCCAGTGCACATTCGCGACAATCTGGAACTCAAACCCAATGCCTACCGGATTCTGCTCAAGGGCGTTGAAATTGGTCAGGGCGAAGCGTTCCCAGGCAATCTGCTGGCCATCAACCCGGGGCGTGTGGCCGGCCAGTTGCCGGGGACAGTAACCAAAGACCCGGCCTTCGGATTGCCTGCCGTGTGGATTGAAAACGCGCTGCGCGAGCAGGCACAGGCGTATGGCTACACCGTCGTTGATGCCAGCACCGTTACGGCAACGCATCTCAATCACTTGATACTGTCGCACGCGGCTGAACTGTTGGGTCGTCAGGAAGCCCAGGCTCTGCTTGATCATCTGGCGAAAGACATGCCCAAACTGGTGGAAGATCTGGTACCCAAGATTTTGCCGCTTGGTGTTCTGCAAAAGGTTCTACAGAACTTGCTCGAAGAGGATATTCACATCCGCGACATGCGCACTATTATCGAGACGCTTGCCGAAACAGCGACGCGTACACAAGATGCAGAAGTGCTCACGTCACAGGTGCGCATTGCGCTTGGCCGATCCATTATTCAGCAGCTTTACCCGAGTGGGAACGAAATGCAGGTGATGTCGCTCGATCCACAACTCGAGCGCGTTCTTATGCAAGCCATCGCGGGTGGTGGCGACAATGCCAGTATCGAGCCAAGCCTGGCCGACACCCTGATACGCGAGACGTCAGCGGCCGCACAGCGCCAGGAGGAGCTTGGTTTGCCAGCAGTTCTACTGGTGCCCGGGAATCTTCGTACACTGTTGTCCCGCTTCTTGCGGCGCGGCATTTCTCAACTGAAGGTACTCGCCCACAGCGAAGTTCCCGAAAGCAAAATCATCAAGGTCACCTCGATCATTGGAGGTAGGGTATGAACGTCAGGAAATTCATCGCCGCAACGGCGCGAGAAGCTTTGCATAAGGTCAAGGAACTCCTTGGACCTGATGCAATCATCCTGTCAAATCGGGCTATCCCCGGGGGTGTAGAGATCATGGCGGTGGCAGCCGGCGATATGGAAATGATTCTGCCCACTCCAGTCAGGCAAGAGCCCGTTGTGAGTGATGACTATACAGTTCGTCTTTCGTCGCCGACACTGGGTGCAATTTTTAAACCGAGAGTCAGTTCGCCATCACAGAAGTTATCCGATTTGCCACCAAAAGCACCACCGAACTTCCCTCTTTTGACACCGCGCCCCGCGCCACAAATAGATCGCCCACGTGTGCAGGCGCCGGCAGAAGTTGTACCGGCGGAGGTCGTTGATGAAATTCGTGCGTTGCGAAAATTAGTAGAGCAGCATCTGGCCGGTGCCGCTTGGGGAGACAGCGTACGTTCAGATCCGGTTAAAACGGAAACGCTGCGCCAGATGCTCGATACTGGTTTTTCCCCACGTTTCTCCCGAGAACTGCTTGCTGAATTACCGCGAGAGCTCAATGCATCCCAGGCGCTGACCTGGGTTAAAGGCAGAGCCGATCGAGCCTTGCAGACGATCAATGCCGAAAGCGATATTGTCGATCGCGGTGGTATTTATGCGCTGGTCGGGCCCACGGGCGTTGGAAAGACAACCACCACGGCCAAACTTGCAGCACGTTGTGTGCTAAGACATGGCGCCAGTAAAGTGGCTCTGGTAACGACAGATGGTTACCGGATAGGTGCTCACGAGCAATTGCGCATTTACGGCCGTATTCTCGGTGTGTCGGTACATCTGGTGAAAGATGCCGAAGAACTGAAACAGACCCTGCTTGATTTGCAGCACAAGCATATGGTGCTGGTGGATACGATGGGCATGAGTCAGCGAGACCGGATGGTCGGCGAGCAGGTGGCCATGTTTGAAAACAGCAATGTCAAACGGCTATTGCTGTTGTCGGCTACAGGACGCGGGGATACGCTGGATGACGTAGTGCGCGCCTATAAAGGGCCAGATCTTGCCGGCTGTATTTTGAGCAAGGTCGATGAGGCGGCCAGTCTGGCGTCATCGCTGGATGTCATTATCCGAAATGGTTTGTGCTTGCACTATGTCTCGAATGGGCAGCGCGTACCCGAAGATTTACATCTGCCGAATCGCACCTATTTACTTCATCGCGCGTTCAAGGATATTCCCGATGTCTCGCCACATCGTCTGGATGGCCTCGAGCCGGGCTTGATGATGGCCAGTGCCGGCGCCGGGATGGTCGCCAGCGGAGGACGTCGTGGCTGAATATCGCGGCGATCAGGCGGCCGGGTTGCGCCGCCTGTTTGGCCGTGAACAATCACGCATCGTCACTTTCGCCGCCGGCAGTGTGGGTGTGGGCAAGAGTATTCTGGTGGCTAATCTTGCTGCCGCACTGGCTCGCCAAGGAAAGGAAGTTCTGGTACTCGACGAGAACACCAGGAACAATGTGGCATCCTGTTTTGGAGCGAGTGCTCGCTTTGATTTGCAGCACGTAATCAATCGTGAGAAATTGCTTTCGGAAGTTCTTCTTACGGTAGCGCCTGGCGTACGCGTATTGCCAGCGGCGCGTGCGGTCAAGAAACTCGGCAAGTTGGATCTGCTCCAACAGGAGGCCTTGCTGGAAAGCATCATCGGCATGGAACGCCCGGCCAATGTGATTCTGGTTGACGCGTCACTTGATCATCCGTTGGGCTTTTCTCCGCTGGGACTTGTTGCGCACGACACGGTGATTGTCATCTCGGCAACAGGGGAGTCCATCACAGAAGCCTATGCACTGATCAAGAAAGTCAGTCTGGGATACGCACGCAAAAACTTC
Source organism: Burkholderiales bacterium (assembly GCA_038203745.1). GTDB lineage: Bacteria > Pseudomonadota > Gammaproteobacteria > Burkholderiales > Rhodocyclaceae > Propionivibrio. The sequence continues at coordinate 2,936 of JBBRDR010000019.1, forward strand.
CGGATTCTGGTGAACAAGGTGCGTGGTCTGGATGAAGCTGAGGCGATACACGGCAATATTGCACGCTTGACACGCAATCGAGGTCTGGCACATCTCGACTATGCCGGTTTCGTGCCACTTGACGAACGCCTGCGGCAGGCTTCACGTTTGGGTCAGCCCGTCGTGGCCTTGTTTCCTGATGCACCTGCAGCAAAAGCGTATCGAACGATTGCCAGTGATCTTCTTAACTGGCCGGCGTCGGAAAATGAGTCGGGTGGGCTCGAACAATTTGTACAACAACTGCTACACTTAAGCCAACACATCGACCCCATAGCCATTTACGCCTGATCGTTTCAAACTAACCAATACATGTATAACGCTGCTGGTCAGATTAACAAGGATCAGCTGGTACAGCGCTTCGCTCCGCTCGTTAAGCGTATCGCCTATCATCTGATGGCTCGCTTGCCTTCCAGTGTCCAGGTCGACGACCTGATTCAGAATGGCATGATGGGTTTGCTTGATGCCATAAACCGCTTTGAGGCAGGCATGGGTGCGCAGTTCGAAACGTATGCCGCGCAACGAATCCGGGGATCTATGTTGGATGGTCTGCGTGAGAACGACTGGTTGCCACGCAGCTTGCGCCGCGATTTCCGCCGTATTGAAACGGCTATTGCCCAGCTCGAACAGGAATACGGCCGCGCGCCAAGTGAAAACGAACTTGCCAATGCGCTGGGCATGGCACTTGCCGAATATCAAAAGATGCTCCAGGATGCACGTGGACATCAGCTTATTTCCTTCGAGGACATGGTTGATGATGGGGACGAGGATTTTCTCGAGCGGCACCTCTCCGACGATTCGAGCGAGCCGTCAAAAATGCTTGAGGATGCAAGTCTGCGCCATGCGCTGGTGCTGGGGATTGAAATGCTGCCTGAGCGTGAAAAAATGATGATGGCGCTTTACTATGAACAGGATCTTAACTTGCGTGAGATCGGAGACGTCATGGGAGTGACGGAATCACGCGTCTGTCAGTTACACAGTCAGGCGGTGGCTAGGTTACGTGTGCGTATTTCTGGCACAGCCGGATTAAAGAAGAAAGCCAGGCAGAATGGATAAGATCAGCGTTCTTGGGTTACTCATTGGGGTATCGGCAATCATCGGTGGCCAGATTCTGGAAGGTGGGCACGTCGGATCCCTGTCGCAGCCAACAGCGCTGCTGATCGTGTTGGGGGGGACTATGGGGGCGGTCATGCTGCAAAGCCCCTACGCCACCTTCATGCGCGGTATGCGCATGGTGCGCTGGATATGGTTCCCGCCAGTCGTTGATTATCTACAGTTAATCAAGCAGGTTTCAAACTGGAGCCACATTTCCAGGCGGGAGGGTCTGCTGGCGCTGGAAGAGGTAATCAATCAACTGAAAGATGATTTTGCACGCAAAGGTCTGCAACTACTGGTCGATGGCGCAGAACCGGAAAGACTGCGTGAAGTGCTGGAAGTGGAAATCAACACCTATGAGGACGAGATGAAGTTATCGGCGCGGATCTGGGAGGCCGCCGGCGGATACTCGCCCACAGTGGGAATTCTTGGTGCGGTGCTGGGGCTGATCCACGTCATGGAAAATCTTTCCGATCCCTCCAAACTGGGTGCCGGCATCGCAGTGGCTTTTTTGGCCACCATCTATGGTGTGGGCCTGGCCAATCTGGTTTTTCTGCCTATGGCTAACAAGCTCAAGGCACACATCAATCGCTTGATCGTGCAACGCGAAATGATCGTTGATGGCTTGGTGGGTATTGCCAACGGGGATAATCCACGCATCATTGAAAGTCGTCTGTTGGGCTACGTTTTTTAGTCTATGGCGCGCCGAAAACGTGAAGAAGAGCACTCCAACCACGAACGCTGGTTGGTTTCCTACGCGGATTTTATTACTCTGCTGTTCGCCTTTTTTGTTGTGATGTACGCGTTGTCGACGGTGAATGAAGGGAAATACCGCATTCTGAGCGACTCGATGGTCAGCGCTTTCCGAAATGAGCAAATTAATGCGGCATCGAACCAGCCGATAGTTATGTCGCCCCCGATTCCTATGATTCAAAAGCCGTCCAGTACTCTCCCGGCTAACAAGGCGCAGGAGGCCTCTAAACAAAAGCAGCGTGACAAAATGCGTAGTGTTGCCAAGGATATTCTGGACGTCATGGCGCCTCTTATTGAGGCGGGTAAGGTACGGGTCATCGAGACCAGTCGCGGTGTGACCATTGAAATTAACGACAGCATTCTGTTTTCACCAGGTCAGGCGCTGTTGCAGATGCCGCTAATCAATGCCATGCATGCGATTGCAGATGTGTTGGCGCCGACAGACTTTCCGATCACCATCGAAGGGCATACCGACAATGTGCCGATCAAGACGCCGCAGTTTCCATCTAACTGGGAACTCTCGGCAGTACGTGCAACGACTGTTCTGCGCCTTTTTGCAGATTCCGGGGTGGCGGCAGACAGGCTAACGGCAATTGGCTACGCCGATACGCGCCCTGTTGAACCGAACGTGATGGCCGATGGGCGAGCGCGCAACCGCCGCGTAACCATTCTTATTGACTCGGTGATACCGGAAAAGGGGAAAGAAGTTGGTCTTCAAGGCGAGTCCGCAGAACAGAAACTCGTGACGCCTAGGGAGCAACTACCGAACCCGGGCCCAGCCCAATAGTCCGGGAAATGGCCCGCTAGCCTAAACAGCGTCGTAGATACGCTTGCTGTTGGAAGCCGTTGATTGTCCGTCCGGGCCATAAAGATCAAGAGACGATCTTCCCCCTTGAAGGGCTTCCAGCGCCTTGGTGTTGTATTGCATGCGCATCTGGATCAATTCGCCGTTGAGACGGTTCAACTCTCGTGCTTCGCTGGCCAAAGTAAGAATCCCGGACCAGACTTTGGCGGCATTTCTTTCCTGAGGATGTTTTGCGCACCAAGCCTCAACGCCAGCACGGTTAGCGTTCAATCCTTGTGCGGCAAGTACCGCATTACGCTTGGCGGCAAGACTGTTCAGATGAACGGCCAGTTTGCTTTTTTGCTCGGCAAAACCCGGTAAATCATCTGTATTGCCTTGGCTGAGTGAGGCCTGTTCCAGCTTTAGGATGCCTACAAATTGCTGAACAGCCTCAGCTTCGGCCATCATCGTTTGCAGAAAGGAAGTCACTCCGGTATTCGGTGTTATTGCCAATGTCAGGCCTGCCGTTGTGAATTCACAAGTTCCTTGGCGGAAGTAATCAAGCGGTCGGCAATGGCGCCGGCATTGATCGTGAAACGTCCATCCGATATGGCCTTTTTGATTTCAGATACGCGACCCGCGTCAAAAGCTTGTTCGTCACCCGAGGCGAGCAAGGCAGAGGACAAACTGCTCAGTTGAACATCGTCACTACCGGCCGATGATGTTTTGCTGGGGGCGTGGGCATGCGCTTCTTTTGCCAGAAGGGGGCCTACAGGTTTGCTTGAGCTTTCGATCTTCATGGTGAAGCCTCTAATAATTTTCTGCTTACACGAGCTATCGGCGGATCAAGCAATAACTTTAGCACTTTTTCTGGTGCCGGGCCGAGGGTGACCCAATTAATGCGAAACCTCAACAACCCCGCCAGCCTGTGCGATGCCGCTAACCGTTTGTCCGGAGGCTGTACGCACCTGAACTACCTGTCCGGCAAAGGCGTTGTTAAGCGCTTTGCCTTCGCTGCTGACACTGAAGCCCGGGCCGTTTGATACCGTTCTGACACTTTGTCCCTGCAGAACCACCCAAGGTGCAATCAACTGGTCGCTCCGCAGGGGCTGTCCAGCGGCGAACCCGTTTTTAACTGTTTTTCCTATGGCCTGCGCTTGATCCGTGATGACGTTAGCGGGCAGCGTACTCAGATCGCCGCTACGAACAACAATGTCGGCCGGGCCAAGTACATACCCGGCGGGCATCGTGCGTGCAGAGATAAGGTAGTTGCCTGAAACAGTGACTTTGACCGGAACGTAGACTGTCCAAGATGATGGGCCAAGACAGCGAACGCCGACGGTAGCCTTGCCCCAGAGCTTGCTGCCGGTCGGCAGGAAAGGTTCAAAGGCGTTACAGGGCGTAAGTTGGGTCCGCGGGTCAAGTTGCCCAATGCTGTAACTAACCTTGCCCGGCAGGCCCTGCGTTTGAATGCGCAGATAGTCATCCAGCGTGCTGTATAGCGTGCTCTGCGCGCAGGCCAGCAATGGCGTCAAGAGCAACAAGCAGGCGACGTGGAAAAGTTTATGCAGATGAGCGATCGGGCGCATTGGGTTCATTGCGCTATTTTGCCTGATCGCGACGTGATAACGAAGCAATCCATTTTTTGCCGCATCGCATTTGAGAATATGTCCGGCAAAATTTGCCGACATTCCGGCAGTGTGTGGGCATTTAATCCGGTATGTGGTAATTTGGAGGTGTTGTTTGCCGTGGCATGGGAATTGCATTGAATCCGGCGTGTAATAGTCAAACCGGAGTCATCGTGGTCAACAAAATCGATAATGCGCTTTCATTCCAGTCTCAGGCCTTGGGCTTGCGCGCCCAGCGGCAGCAGATTCTGGCCGGAAATATTGCCAATGCCGATACGCCCAACTACAAGGCGCGTGACTTTGATTTCTCAATAGCGCTAAAGGATGCTGTGGCCGGCCGTAATGGCGCCAGTCTGGCGCTGGTTACAAGTGCTTCGAGTCACATCCAGTCAAGCGCCGACGCCATCCCGACGCGCCTTATGTATCGTTCGCCAATGCAGTCCAGCGCTGATGGCAATACTGTAGAAATGGATGTTGAGCGCGCCCAGTTTTCTGAAAACGCCATTCGCTACGAGGCCGGTCTGACCTTTATTTCCCATCAGATCAAAACCCTGATGTCAGCGGTTCAAGGGCAATAACCATGAGTATGTTCAGCGTATTTAACATTGCCGGCGGGGCGCTTACAGCACAGGGCATGCGCCTCAACGCCGTGGCCAGCAACCTCGCCAACGCCGATAGCGTCGCCGGCCCGGATGGCAAACCTTACCGTGCCAAGCAGGTTGTATTTGAAGCGACCCCGGTAAACGGGCAGGCCGCACAAGGGGTGCGGGTTAAACAGGTGGTCGAGGATGCCAGTCCGGGACGCATGGTGTATGACCCGCGCAATCCGGCATCGGATGAAAAAGGCTACGTAATGATGCCGAACGTCAACGTGGTCGATGAGATGGTCAATATGATTTCAGCCTCTCGCTCGTATCAAACCAACGCCGAAGTGATGAATACGGCCAAACACTTGCTACTCAAAACACTGACGCTTGGCCAGTAATACAAGGAGAAATAAATGGCAACCGTACAATCAACCAATTCTACCTACGATCCCTATGCTGCGATAAACGCTGCAACAAAGAGCAATTCATCGACATCAACATCAGCCGTTGATGAACAGCAGAATCGTTTTCTCAAGCTGCTGACAACGCAGTTGAAGAACCAGGATCCACTCAACCCCATGGATAACGCGCAGATGACCAGCCAGCTGGCACAGATGAGCACGGTTTCGGGTATTGAAAGACTTAATGCAACGCTGAATTCAATGGTGGAAGGATTGAGTAATAGTCAATCCATGCAGGCCGCAGGAATGATCGGCAAAAGTGTTCTGGTTCCTGGCGCCAACCTTTCGCTGACGAATGGCACAGCCTATGGCGGCGTCAATCTGGCGGGTCCTGCTGATCAGGTTAAGCTGAAGATCCTCAACGCGGCAGGTCAAGTGGTGCAAACGGAGAATCTCGGTGCGCAAGAAAGTGGCGTGTTCAACTTTGCTTGGGACGGAATGACCGATACGGGCACCAAAGCCCCCGATGGTATTTACAATTTTTCGGTCGAAGCGACCCAGGGAAGTTCGCAGATTGCTGTGGATGCCCTGCAAGTTGGCACGGTTTCTGCTCTCGTTAGAACAAATAGCGGCTTCCTGCTGGATCTCGGATCACTCGGAACAGTTGATTTCAAGAACGTGCAACAAATTCTCTAAAGCTAGGGGAAATAAATGTCATTTCAACAAGGTTTGAGCGGGCTCAACGCATCGGCTAAAGGTCTGGATGTGGTTGGGAACAATATTGCCAACGCCAATACGGTAGGCTTTAAATCATCCGTAACACACTTTGCCGATGTCTATGCCAATTCGCTCTCCGGATCGGGTGCGTCGCAGGTGGGTATTGGTACCACGACATCCGCTGTTCAACAGAGTTTTACGCAGGGCAATATAACCACCACCAACAATCCCCTCGATATTTCAATTAACGGTGGCGGGTTTTACCGCATGAGCACTAACGGAACGGTCACCTATAGCCGCAGTGGTCAGTTTCATCTGGATAAAAATGGTTTTATCGTTGATGACCGGTCGCGCGTGCTGACGGGGTATCCGGCGGATGCAACCGGAACGATTGTTCAATCGTCACCGGTGGATTTGCAACTGGACTCCGGTAGCCAGCCGCCTGTGGCAACAGGCGCGGGAGTCGGTACATTTCAAGGTGTCAAAGCTAACATTAATCTGGATTCGCGCGCATCAGCAACGGCATGGACTGCCCCTCCTGCAACGGGCGTTTGGTCTCCGGATCCGGCGGACTACAACTGGTCAACCGCTTTGTCGATCTATGACACTCTGGGGAATGCGCATACGCTATCGCTATATGCCGTGAAAACGGCAACGCCAGGCCAATGGGACATTCGTGCCAACGTGGACGGGACAACGGGAGCCCGTGTTACGGGCCTTACGAGCCTGCAATTTGATACGTCGGGGATTCTGACGGGTGGCGCCGTCCAGTCGGCGTCAATCAATCTGAACGGGGTGATGACAGATTTGGGCGAAACTAATTCTGCGGCTTCTCCATTGGCTTTTAATATTGATTTTACGGGCAGCTCGCAGTATGGCAGCTCTTTCGGCGCTAACCGTCTTGAGCAGGATGGCTACACCTCAGGACGCTTGACTGGGGTTAGTGTTGGTGGGGATGGCGTCATCCGCGGCAACTACAGCAATGGTCAGGCGCGAAATTTAGGGCAGGTGGTACTGGCCGGGTTTACCAATCCGAATGGTTTAACGTCCCTAGGAGGAAATCAGTGGGCAGAGACTTCAGCTTCCGGGGCCGCCTTGGTGGGCGCGCCGGGGAGTGCAAGTCTGGGCGTGCTGCAATCGGCGGCCATTGAAGAATCGAATACTGATTTAACTGCTGAGCTAGTCAATATGATTACCCAGCAGCGCAATTATCAGGCAAATGCACAATCGATCAAGACACAGGACCAGATCCTGCAGACACTGGTTAATTTGCGCTAAGCCCATTGAAACCGGCTAAGGATAGGACAGCATGGATCGCCTGATCTACACCGCCATGACGGGTGCCAGTAGCGCCTTTCAACGACAGGCAGGTGTTGCGCACAATCTGGCCAATGCCTCAACGACCGGTTATCGCGCCATGGAACACAGGTTCCGGGCCGTGCCGGTTCAGGGGGAGGGTGCACCGACACGCGCTTTCGCGGTAGATGCGTCGGTGGCTAATGTTTTTGATCAAGGGCCACTGATGCGCACCGGCCGTCCGCTCGACGTGGCGGTTCAGGGTGCCGGCTGGCTTGTGGTGGAAACACCGGATGGCCGTGAAGCGTACACCCGCGCTGGCAACCTCGAAATCAATACCAATGGCCAATTGCAGACAGCCAGTGGCCTGAACGTGTTGGGGGATGGCGGCTTGATTTCCATCCCGCCGGACAATAGCATCACAGTCGCTACGGATGGCACGATATCAACCGTCCCGCTCTTTGGCTCCCCGAATAACGCTAGTGTTGTCGGACGCATCAAGTTGGTTAATCCACCGGAAAACGACCTGATACGCGGAGACGACGGGCTGTTTCGCACCAAGCTTGGCGAGCCCGCCGCGCTTGATGAAAACGTAAAAATCGCACCTGAAACGCTGGAAGGCAGCAATGTCAGTTCGGTTGACTCTTTGGTTAGCCTGATCAGTCTGGCCCGACAGTATGAAATGCAGATCAAGATGCTGCAAACCGCTGATGCCAATGCCAACAAGGCGACCCAGATACTCTCGATGAATGCCTAACAGGATAAAAAAATGATCCGTTCTCTTTGGGTTGCCCGCACCGGCATTGATGCCCAGCAAACAAGCCTGGAAGTGATTGCCAACAATCTGGCCAATACCAGTACCAACGGATTCAAGCGTCAGCGTCCGGTTTTCCAAGATTTGCTCTATCAAACCTTGCGTCAGGCTGGAGCACAGTCATCGCAATCAACCCAGATTCCATCCGGGTTGCAGATCGGAACTGGGGTCAACCCCGTCTCGACAGTCACCAATTTTATAGAGGGTGCTCTGGAGAACACTGGTAATCCTCTGGATGTGGCGATTAACGGGCAGGGGTTTTTTCAGGTGTTATTGCCGGACGGAACAACGGCCTATACCCGCGATGGCTCCTTTCAGAAGGACAATCAGGGTCAAATGGTGACTTCAAGTGGCTATCCGGTCCAGCCCAGTATTACCATACCATCCAATGCTTTGACTATTACCATCGCCAATGATGGCGTTGTTTCTGTCACGCAGGCGGGAACGACGGCCACCACGCAAGTCGGCTCACTCCAAGTAGCAACATTCATCAACAATGGGGGCTTGCAGCGAATCGGCGAAAACTTCTATTTGGAAACTGCGTCGAGCGGATCGCCGACACCGACCACGCCAGGCACCAATGGAGCGGGATATTTGACGCAGAATTATGTTGAAACATCGAACGTCAATGTGGCTGAGGAACTGGTGAGCATGATTCAGACCCAGCGCGCTTATGAGATGAATACCAAGGTGGTTAAAACGGCTGATGAAATGCTCGCCCGCTTGGGCCAGTTGTAATGGAGTGATGATGGTTAACTGGATACTCGTCATTTTTGCGGTCTTGTCGGTCAGTGCCTGCACTACCGTGCCGCCGACCAACGTCCATCAACCGATGACGGCTCGCCCGGCGCCTCGTTCGGAGAATTTTGCTGCGACGGGGAGTATTTATCAGGCGGGGTCATCACGAACCCTGTTTGAAGATCGTCGAGCACGCTATGTTGGCGATACCATGACCATTGCCATCGCCGAAACGACTTCTGCATCAACCAAGTCGAATACGAGCATGAGTCACGCCAGCAGCATCAGTGCCTCTGCCGGGCCAATTGTTGGTTTGCCCGGAAAGTCTCTCAATGGAATGGAACTGGCGGGTCAAAGTGCGGCTAGTCTGGCCGGAAAGGGCGACGCCGCGGCCAATAACGTATTTACCGGAAATATCACGGTAACCGTGATTGAGGTAATGCCCAATGGCAATTTGTTAGTCTCGGGCGAGAAGCAGGTATCGATCGGCGCGGGTACGGAATATATCCGGCTTTCAGGGGTTGTAAATCCGTATTTTATTAATGCAGCGAATACGATTAACTCGGCGTATGTGGCTGATGCCCGCATCGAATACAAAGAGTCGGGTGTAATCAGTGAAGCGCAGGTTTTAGGTTGGCTGGCAAGGTTCTTCCTGACAGTCTTGCCCTTCTGAGAAATTGGGGATGAGGATTATGCAAACCGGCAAACTTAGGCATCTCATGGCAATTCTTGCCTGTTGCTTGTCCTTGCTGAGTGGTTCAGCTTGGTCCGAACGCATCAAGGACCTGGCTTCGGTTCAAGGAATTCGTAACAACCAGTTGGTGGGTTACGGCTTAGTTGTCGGTCTTGATGGCAGCGGCGACCAAACTACCCAGACACCCTTTACCACCCAAAGCATCATCAACATGCTGGCGCAATTGGGTACGACCCTGGCGACAACCCAGTCCCTGCAACTCAAGAACGTTGCGGCGGTGATGGTCACAACAAATCTTCCCGCGTTTGCCAGAATCGGTCAGCAGATCGACGTTACCGTTTCGTCAATGGGTAATGCCAAGAGCTTGCGTGGGGGAACTCTGGTCATGACGCCGCTCAAGGGGGCGGACGGGCAGATTTATGCGCAGGCACAAGGCAATCTGATGGTGGGCGGTGCAGGCGCGGCGGCTGCCGGAGTGAAGGCCGTTATCAATCATTTGCTGGCTGGGCGTATTGCCGGAGGCGCGACGGTTGAACGCGAAGTGCCGACGGCGCTTGGGCAAGGGCCTTTCGTACATTACGAAATGAGCAATACCGATTTTGGGACAACGCAGCGTGTGGTAGAGGTGATTAACCGCGAAATGGGTTCGGGTATTGCACAAGCTCTGGATGGTCGACTGATTCGGGTCAATGCGCCTGAAGATGCCAATTCACGCGTTGCTTTCATGGGTCGCATCGAGAACCTTGAAGTGCGCCCAATGAAATCAGCGGCCAAGGTGATAGTGAATCCACGCACCGGATCGGTGGTAATGAATCAGACGGTAACCATTGAGTCGTGTGCCATTGCGCATGGTGCTCTTTCGGTGGTGGTTAGCACCGAGCAGCAGGTCAGCCAGCCCGCTGCATTTTCAGGTGGGCAAACGGTAACGACTTCACAAACCGACATTGATATTAAGGCAGGTGGTGGTGCGCTGGTTCTCTTGAAGACGGGTGCTAACCTTTCCGAGGTTGTCAAAGCAATCAATGCGCTAGGGGCGAATCCACAGGATCTGGTTTCGATTCTTCAATCGATGAAAGCGGCGGGCGCCTTGAGGGCTGATCTGGAAGTGATCTAACAGGCGCGGAAATTGCTAGTGTTCAGTTTATGAAAGCTGAAGACATCAGTGCCAACCGTTTTGTTCTCGATCCCAAGACAACGGCGGATATTCGCCATAAAATCAAGCAGGATCCTCAAGAAGGCTTAAAGCAGGCCGCGCAGCAGTTTGAGGGCATGCTCCTGCAGATGGTACTCAAGAGCATGCGCGATGCAACGCCGCAGGATGGGCTGATGGACAGTGATCAGACACGGTTCTTCACGTCCATCATGGATCAGCAACTGGCGCAAGATCTTTCGTCCAAGGGCTCCTTGGGTTTTGCCAAACTGATCGAGCGACAGTTAGGGAAAAACCTTGCTTCAGGTTCATCTCTTGATTTGAACTCATCCCTTGACGCTTTGCAACAGTCACTGCTTGACCGCCAAACGGCAAGTTCTGCCGCAGGCATTTCAGGTGCGGACAGAATCCGCAGCATACCCGCTGCAAGCGTCGAACCTGGAAGTGCAGCCGGCGCTTCCGGTAATACAAGTGATTTCGTTAATCGTGTCTGGCCACACGCCCTTGAGGCAGCAAGTGGTATTGGAGTGCCTCCCCAATTTCTGGTTGCTCATTCGGCCCTCGAAAGTGGCTGGGGCAAGAGTGAGATTAAAACAACCGATGGTTCGCCGTCATACAACCTTTTTGGTATTAAGGCCGGTCGTAGTTGGCAAGGTCCTTCGGTTGAGGTGCAAACCACCGAATATGTTGACGGTGTTGCTCAGTCCTCGCGGGAGAAGTTTCGTGTTTACGGGTCTTACGCTGAGGCATTCCGCGATTACGCTAGTTTGCTGAAAAACAACCCCCGATTCTCCAGTGTTCTGGGGCAGAAAGATGGCACACAGTTTGCTCGTTCACTGCAACAGTCGGGTTATGCCACCGACCCCATGTATGCCGAAAAACTCAGTCGGATCATTCATGGCAGCGCCCTTCGACAGGCATTGGTGAGTTGAATACAGGCCTCAATAATTGGGCAAGTCTGCCGTTAACGGCATAGAACAGGAGTTTGCATCATGGGTACAGGACTATTAAGTTCGGCTATTTCGGGAATGCAGGGTGCGCAGATTGCCTTGCAGACGGCACAGCACAACATTACCAATCAGAACACGCCGGGATTTAACCGCCAGCGCACCGTTCAGACCACCAATATTGCCATGTTGACAGGTGCCGGATTCATTGGCCAAGGCTCGCATGTCTCTACAGTTGATCGCATGTACGACAGTTTTTTAGGTAATCAGGTTAATAGTGCGCAAACCACCAGTAGTGAACTTTCGACGTATTACACGCAGATTGCCCAGATTGATAACATGCTGGCCGATCCAAACTCTGGTCTTTCGCCCGCCTTGCAAAGCTTTTTTACGGGAGTACAGCAGGTGGCGGCCAACCCGGCGCAGTTGCCTTCCCGTCAGGCCATGACCTCCTCGGCGCAATCTTTGGTGGCGCGTTTCCAGGGGATTGAGGCACGTCTTAGTCAAATGTACGAGGACGTCAATACCCAGCTTTCAACAGAAGTTGCAACAGTCAATTCATACGCCAAGCAGATCGCTGAGTTGAACCAGAGCATCGTCATCGCACAATCGTCGATCAATCAGCCGGCAAATGATCTTCTTGATCAGCGCGATCAACTGGTGAGCGAGTTAAACAAACTCATCAAGGTAACGACCACTACTAATTCAGATGGCAGCTTTAACGTCTTTTTTGGTACGGGGCAACAGTTGGTTGTCGGTGCACAGGTGATGACCATGACGGCTAAACCTTCAACGGCCGACCCTTCCAGGTTTGCTGTGGGCTTAGGTAATGCTGGCGGTAATCAGGAATTGCCTGAATCCCTGATTACCGGGGGGAGTATTGGCGGTCTGCTCAAGTTTCGCAGTGAGTCGCTGGATCGGACGGCAAATGATCTCGGCCGTAACGCGGCGTCATTGGCGCTGACCTTCAATGCACAACAAGCGCTGGGGCAGGATCTGCTGGGCCAATCTACGGGCGACACAAATTTCGCATCAGATTTCTTTAAAATATCATCGCCAACGGTGCTTTCGAATAGCCGGAATACCAGTGGAGCCGTGTTGACGGCAACACTGGCTGCGCCTTCGATCGATGGGCGATATACCCTTGCAAACGTGGCTGGAACCTATTCGTTAACACGTCAGTCGGATGGGTCTGTGTGGTCAGGCGCATCGCTGGCGGCCTTGCAGACAACGGTGCAGGCCGCGCTTCCGGCAAACGAGCTGCTCGTTTTGACTGGCGCAACGGTCGCTGCCGGTTCGTCCACGCAAGTACTTAGTTCGGCAGCAGACAGTGCTAACTTTTATACCAAATTAACTAATTCGGATTACCGCCTTTCTTATGATGGCACAAACCATACTTTGACGCGTTTGACGGACGGCAAGCAATGGGCAACCAACGCCAGTGCCCTTCCGCCTAAAACTTTTGCTGATTTGTCAGCAGAAGTGGCGGGAAGTGATGGTTTTTCATTCGCCTTGGTGGGTGCAATGAATGCCGGTGAGTCCTTTGTGATTCGGCCCGTGGCTGAAGCGGCCAGGAATCTCGTGGTCAATCCGACCGTCGCCGGTGATGCGCGGTTAATTGCAGCCGGTATGCCGATTCGTACAACGACTGCATTGACCAATAGCGGCAGCGGGAAAATTTCAGCCGGCGAAGCGTTCTCAGGTTTTAGTGCAACATCTCTACCTGCGGCTGGCATAACGCTGACCTACGCCAGCGGGACAGGTTTGCTCACCCTGACAGGCGTTCCTGCCGGTGCAAATATATCGGTCACTGTGGGAGGCAACACAACGGTTTATCCGGGCCCGACGGTTCCGTATTCTTCGGGTACTCAAATTTCATTTGCCGGTGTGAGTTTTGAAATCAATGGCATTTTGAGTAACGGTGATTCGTTTTCCATTGTGAAGAATACAGCTGGGGTTTCAGATGGTCGGAATGCGCTGGCACTGGGGAGCCTTCAGACCCAAAACACTATGTCGGGAAAAACGGCAAGCTTCCAAACGGCCTATGCTCAGTTGGTTAGCGATGTCGGTAACAAGACGCGCCAAATTGCCGTGACCGGAGAGGCGCAGCTAGCGCTGTTGAAGCAATCTCAAGCGGCGCGCGAATCGCTCTCCGGGGTTAATCTCGATGAAGAAGCGGCCAATCTGATTCGCTATCAACAGGCCTATCAGGCTTCGGCCAAGTCATTGCAAATCGGTACGAATCTGTTTGATACCCTGCTGGGTATTATGAGTTAAGAGGCTTCCTATGCGAATTAGTACCAGTCAGATATTTGATGCCGGAACCCTGGGCATCCAGAACGGCCAGAGTGGCCTATATAAGCTGCAGAACCAGTTGTCAACGGGGCGGCGGGTACTTACCCCGCAGGATGATCCGGTTGCGGCGGCACAGGCTTTGGTTGTGACGCAGACCAGAGGTGTGAACCAGCAGCACATGGATAACCAGGGCCAGGCAAAAAGTCAGCTTGGCCTGGTTGATAGCCAGTTATCTTCGTTGGTTAACGTGCTTCAAGTGGTACGTGAGCGCGTTGTTCAGGCAGGAAATACAGGGACGCTGAGTCAAAGCGATCGAGCAGCAATTGCAACCGAACTTCAGTCTCGCCTGAGCGAGATTGTGGGGATAGCCAACAGCGATAACGGTGTGGGTGAGTATCTGTTCTCCGGATACAAAGGCAATGTTCGCCCCTTTGCTGTCGACGGTTCGGCTCTGGTTGTTCCCCCAGCAACAACAAAGCCAGTGGCATACTTCGGTGACGACGGTGAGCGCTTGCTCCAGGTTTCCTCTTCTCGACAAATGGCAGTTAGTGCTGCTGGCAGCGATGTTTTCATGAATGTAAAACAGGGCAACGGCACATTTGTCACGGGAACCGGTGGGAATACAGCTGGCGGAATCAATCAGGGCGCTGCGTCAGTGGATGCCGGTTCTGTGCAGGATCCGCAAAAATGGCAAGCGGCTATAAATAGTTTTGGCTGGGTAGCACCAACGAATCCGGCACTACAAGTCCGGTTCTCCGTGGCGGCAGGTGTAACGTCGTATCAGCTCTACGACGTATCGGGAGCTCCTGTGGCAATCAGTTCGTCAACGCCCTACGTATCTGGTCAAGCCATTTCGATGGCCTCAACTAATCCGCCTGCAGCGACGGTAACGGACTTTGGTTCCCAAATGATCGTACAGGGGCAGCCAGCCAACAATGATACGTTTACGATTATGCCCAGCACCAAGCAGAGTCTGTTTCAGACCATGCAAAACCTGATTGGAATTTTGACTTCGCCTATCGGGTCTTCAACCTATACATCGACGCAGTTCAGTAATGACTTAAGTGCAGAGCTGACTAATCTCGACCAGTCCTTTGCCAACATCGCCAGAGTACAAGTGCAGGTTGGTACCAAGTTGCAGGAGATTGATTCGCTTGGCAGCGCTTCGTCTGATCTGGATATTCAGTACCAGGCAACTTTGTCAGGACTCCAGGATCTTGACTACGCCAAAGCGATCTCGGATTTCATGAGTCAACAAATGAATCTGGAGGCGGCGCAGAAATCGTTTGCCCAAGTCAGCGGATTGAGTTTGTTCAATTATCTGTGAGCAACGATATGAGAACTTTTCCGGTTTTAACATTAGTGTTATTGCTAAGCGCGTGCACCGGATATGAACCGATTGGGAAAGTCAACGCGGTTAATTCCTTTACGGGTGATCTGCGTACTCAGCCGGCGCTGGAAGTGACGCCAGGTATTGATATTTCTACTGAGACCGGTGTTGCAGCTGGTGCTATAGCGATATTTGGGCTTCCAAATACAGCGCTCGGCGTGACTGTACCGACAATCAGTGCGACCAATGCTGCATTGCTTTACATTATTTACGATCCTTTGGCCCCGAATTGGACTATCAAGGAAAGACCACTTAACCAGGATACCTATTATTTCGCGTTAACCGCCAAGAGCTTCAGAACCGGTGGCGATGGTGAGTCCATCCAGATTATCAAGCGGCGTGCTTTACAGCTTCAGCGTGAAAAAGGTTACTCAGGGTACCGTATCCTGGATTATTCGGAAGGAATCGAATCCAGTACGCCGCTGACGCACCGGGTTTCAGAGGGTACGATTCAACTTGTCAATCTGCAGGGCCCCGCAAAACGTTAAGGCAGCACTACTTGATTACAAAGTAGCCGAGCATTGACTGAAGTCCATGCTCAAAAAGCTGTTGAAGTGGTGCGTTCAGATGCGTCATGCCGACAAGAAGTGCTGCAAATCCCAATGCAATCGTTATTGGGAAGCCGATGGCCATCAGGTTAAGTTGTGGCGCAACACGCCCCAGAATACCTAAAGCAATGTTGGTGATCAAAAGAGCAACCACCACAGGTAGCGCAAGTAATACCCCGGAAGAAAAAATTACGCCTCCTGCATTGGCGATATTCAGCCATGTCCCGTTCGCAGGCGGCCCGGCGCCTATCGGAAGCAGAGTGAAGCTTTGAACCAGGGTAGCAATAACGACCAAATGCCCGTTGATCGCCATGAAAACAAGCAAGGAGAGCATGCCCAGGAACTCAGAAATGACTCCTGTCTGTGATGCACTGAGTGGGTCATAAGCCGTTGCAAAGCCAAGCCCCATCTGGTAGCTGATCATGGTGCCCGCCATGTCTATGGCGGAAAAGATAAGGCGCAGAGAAAACCCCATGGCTAAACCAATGATCATTTGTTGCGCAAGGATCAAAAGCCCAGTACCCGACGCTGGGTCCATCGCTGGAATTGTAGGTAAAGCCGGACTAATGGCCAAGGCGATGGCCAATCCAAGCAGCAAACGGACGCGCACCGAGAGTGCCGGGTTGTTGAAGGGTGGCGCAGCAACGAGCAGCGCCAGGATGCGCGCCAGAGGGAAAAAAAAGGCGACAACCCAGGCGTTTATCTCGGCAGTAGTGAAGCTGAGCATGACGTGATTAGCCGATGAGTTGAGGGATGCTCTCAAACAGACGGCGAATGTAGTCAACCATCATTTGTAGCATCCAGGGGCCGGCTAGGAGCAGAACAAGAAAAATCCCCACAAGTTTGGGGATGAATGAAAGTGTTTGTTCGTTGATCTGCGTTGCAGCCTGGAAAATACTGATGATCAAGCCGATTACAAGGGCAGCCAGAAGCAGTGGTCCGGCGAGTAGAAGAGTCATCTCGAGGGCTTGTCGGCCAATGCTCATGACCAGTTCAGGCGTCATGTCGAAAAACTCATGACCAGAGAGCCAAGTAGCAAATGCCAGCCATCAACCAGAACAAACAGCATTAATTTGAAGGGCAAAGACACCATCACCGGTGACATCATCATCATACCCATTGACATCAGAACACTGGCCACCACCATGTCAATGATGAGAAAAGGAATGAAAATAATAAATCCGATCTGGAACGCCGTTTTCAACTCGCTGGTCACAAAAGCCGGAATCAGGACGCGCATCGGAATATCGTTGGCAGATTTAAGGTTGGGTAACTTGGCCATCCGGGCAAAGAGTCCGATATCGGCTTCACGTGTCTGTTTGAGCATGAAGCTGCGCAATGGAACGGCACCTCGTTCAATAGCTTGTGAGAACGTTATCTTGTTTTCAGATAAAGGTTGATACGCGTCGACGTAAATCTTGTCCATTACCGGGGTCATGATGAACAAGGTTAAAAACAGGGCGAGGCCAACCAGTACCTGATTGGGTGGCGAGGTTTGTGTTCCCAGTGCATGTCGTAACAAGGAGAGAACGATGATGATGCGTGTAAAACTGGTCATCATCAGTAGCGCAGCCGGGATGAAGGTCAGCGCCGTGAGGGTAAGCAGTGTCTGGACCGAAAGTGTGTAGGTCTGGCTGCCGCCAGCGCCCGGTGTACTGGTCAGTGCGGGCAAGCCTCCCGTTTGCGCCCAGGTAGCAAGCGGAGTGAACAGAATGAGCAGTGTGAAAAATGCTAAAGGCGCGAGCCGTGGTGTCCAGCAGGCGAGTTTATTTACGCTCATTTTTACGCTCGGTAATCTGTTTCAGCCACTGGCTAAACGGCTTCTCATCATCACTTCGGGCAGGAAGTTCTCCCTTGGGAAGGGTGTGCAGTGTTTTGATCTGCCCCGGCACGACGCCAACAACAACCCAGGTATCGCCAACTTCAACGAGAACGATGCGCTCTCGCGGACTGATCATCAGACCACCTACAATTCGTAAGGGGCCGGTGTTGCCGAAACTTCTTCCGCCATTTAGTTTGCGTAGGAGGTAGGCGCCTGCGAAGAGAATGCCGATGATTAGCATCAAGCCGAGCAGCATTTGCACTATCGCTGTGCTGGACGGGCCGGGGGGCTCGACGGCGGCAGATTGAGCAAATGCATTCCCGCTAATTGCGGCAAGCGCACTGCTCCCCAGATAGAACAAACTACCGGTGCAAATGCGAGTGAATCTGGAGTGTTGGATCAAGTCAGTCGGCCAGTGTGGATACTGGCCGCTATCTTAAAGCATGCCGGCGTAAGGTGGAACCTCAGTACTGATCAAGACTGCACGAATGATTATGTGGGTGTTAGTGCCCGATCTTCCGCATACGTTCCGACGGGGTGATGATATCCGTTAGGCGAATGCCAAATTTATCATTAACAACAACAACTTCACCTTGCGCGATGAGGGTGCCATTGACAAAGACGCTCATGGGTTCGCCGGCCATGGCATCGAGTTCAACCACAGAGCCATGGGCAAGTTGAAGCAGGTTCTTGATGGTGATTTTAGTGCGGCCGAGTTCGACGGCGATCTGAACCGGGATGTCCAGGATCATGTCGAGCTCGTTCATCATCGATCCTTTGCCCCCAGACTCCCCAAAAGAAGGAAATATCTGGGCCGGCTGAACGTTGTCTGCCGGGGTTCCCTCGGCAACCGCTTGTTCGGCCATTGCTGCGGCCCAATCATCATCTGCATCCAGTGTGGAATTGCTGTTATTTTCTGTATCTTCAGCCATGGTGTTCTCCAGAAGCGAGGTCGTCGCTTTCCGAGGTTATGAATCGTTCTATTTTGAGTGCGTACTGACCGCCTTGCTGACCGTAGCGACATTCCATCAACGGAACGTTATCAACGCTGGCAATGATTTTCTCCGGGATGCTGAGTGGAATGATATCGCCCGCTTTCATTTTGAGGATTTGCCCCAGCGTGACGGTCGTTGTGGCAATTTGTGCCGCAATTTGAACTTCGGCGTCTTTCAATTGCTTGCGCAGCATGACGATCCAGCGCTGATCCGTTGAAAGCTGGTCGCTTTGCATCGAGCTGTAAAGAAGGTCACGAATCGGTTCGACCATCGAGTAGGGGAAGCAAATGTGCATGTCGGCGGCAGTGCCCCCAAATTCCAACGAGAAGGTGGTTGAAATGACAATCTCGGACGGGGTGGCGATATTAGCGAACTGTGAGTTCATCTCCGAGCGGATGTATTCGAAGGACATGTCGTAGACAGGTTTCCATGACCGGGAGTATTCGTTGAATACGACGCTCAGAAGCCCTTGAATGATGCGTTGTTCCGTTGGAGTGAAGTCGCGACCCTCGACCCGTGTATGAAAGCGTCCGTCACCACCAAACATGTTATCGACCACAAGAAATACCAGATTAGGGTCAAAAACGAACAGTGAGGTGCCGCGCAGTGGTTTGGCTGCAACAAGATTCAGGTTGGTCGGTACTACTAGGTTGCGAATGAATTCGCTATATTTTTGTACCCGGATGGGCCCCACCGAAATCTCGGTCGTACGGTGCATGTAGTTGAACAGGCCGATGCGCAGGTAACGGGCAAAGCGCTCATTGATGAGCTCCAGCGTCGGCATGCGTCCGCGGACGATGCGCTCCTGCGTGCCAAGATTGTACGAGTGAACACCACCTTCGTCGTCATCTGACGTTTCTGGCGCGTCGGTTTCGCCGGTAACGCCCTTGAGTAGAGCGTCTACTTCGTCCTGGGAAAGAAAGTCGGTGGCCATGATGCTTTATTGGATGATAAAGGACGTAAATAACACTTCTTTTACCGGAAGGTCGCCCGCAGCGCCCTTGCCGCCGTGCTCAAGAACATTGTTCATCAGGTCACGAATTTCGTTTGCCAATGTTTCTTTTCCGTCTTTCGAAAGTAGTTCATCAGCCTTTTTTCCAGACAAGAGCATCATTACATTGTTGCGTAGTTTTGGTGCGTATGTCTTGAGTCTGTCACCTACGTGAGGATCAGCTACTTCGATGGACATCACAACTTGCAGGAACTGACTGTTGCCATTCTCTGGTACAAGATTGACCGTGAATGCATCCAGCGCTACGTAAACCGGTGCCGCCGATTTCGCGTCTTTGCTCTTCTCTGTCGTTATTTCAACTTCATCGGCATCCGGATTATGCTTGCCCTTCATCAGAAAGTAAGCCGCGCCTCCTGCAACACACAGAAATAAAGCAAGGGCAACAGCGATAATAATCAGAAGTTTTTTACCCTTCTTGGGTGGTGCAGCGTCAACAGCCTCTGCATCAGGTTTGGCTTCCTTGGCCATGTGCGAAACTCCCCTCGTGTTCTTTAATTTTGTCTATTCGTTAGCAACCAGGACAATCAGGCGAAGATGTCGACCAGTCCATTGCCCTGCCGTGTAGAAAATGCCCTGCTTGTTAGTGATCCGGTAGCGTCTGCTCCGAGTATAGCGTTATCAGACATCCATTGGGATGCGCTTAGATTGCCTTCCCTGTTGCTGCCCTGTTGGCTGAAGGATTCAGCACTGACATTGGTTTGTCCAAGAGAAATTCCCGCACTGGCGAACATTTCACGCAGCCGGGGAAGCGCTGTTTCAATGGCATCCCGGACGTCTGCGTTGGCTGAGACGAAGGTAGCCGTCGCGTTGCCCTTATCCATATTCAACGATATCTCTATCGGCCCCATTTGCGGCGGGTTTAGGGTAAGTTGCGCAGCCTGCTTGTTATTTCCGGCCATCCATACGATCTTCTGGGCAAAATCACCCGCCCAGCTCTGGTCACGGACGGGTGTGGTTACGGAGAACGTATTGTCGCGAATACCGTTTGTGTTGGCCGGCATGGCGGTCGTAAGCGCCGTGACGTGGTTCGGTAGAGCGTCAGCGGAAGCCGTCTTGCTCATAACGGCCTCTGTCTCGGGTGTGACGGCAAATTTTGCCGCTTTGTCATCAGCCGTTGTTGCGCCAGTCAGGCGGGGGTCCGCCTTGACAGTCTCGGCAGTAACCTCCGTCTTAAGTGCAGATCCGGTTGCGGCCGTCGATTGAAGTCCCGGTAAAGTATCCAAAGATGATTTATCAGCCTTGCTGATGTTTTGTAACGAGGCGTCTCCGGTCTCGATCGTTGCAGTATTGCGACCCAGCTCGGCGGGTATGTGGCCGAGTGCGGCTAAGAGTGCGGCGGCGTCAGCAGGGGCGGCGTTGTCAATGAGTGCGTCATGTTCTGTTTTGACAAGCGTTTCTGGAAGAGCATCCGCGTCGGTAGGCGTCAGCTGACCCTTCAGCAGGCTGGCAAAGTCCGCGCCGTTCCCTGTAGTGTCAATGTTTGCCGCGTTATTGGACGCAGTGTCTGCAGTTTGTGCAGCCTTGGGTGTCGCCGTAACTATCGTAACTGACATGTTCTTTCCTTGGTGACACGTGTTGCTCTGGTGTTAGCAAGTTTTGCGCCAGCGAGAAGTCATCGAGGATTTTGTCGTGATCCGGCCTCGTGCCAATGGACTTAAAGTGCTTACTTGTCGTCTTTGCGGCGGGCCGCAAATTCGTCCTGGGTCTTTTGCTCGTTCTTGACCTCGAGTGCGTTTTGGTTGGCGAAATGGCGTTCTGAAAGCGTATCAAAAGCCTTGAGCTTTTTTCGTTGCAGCTGCCAGTGCGTCTGGCCGGTTGCCGTATTCTTCTTCTGCAACAAAACCGCTTGGCGTTGAGCGTCAATGGCCTCATCAAGACGGTTCATGAATTCCTGATAATTGCGCCATTCGCCCGGCGATATACCGTTTTGAGCCGCCTGCTGGAAGCGTTTGGCGTAGTCGTCACGGTACTGCTGCAGCATGTCGAGTTTGTTATTTGCGTCGCGCTCAGTGGCAATAAGGCGTGCGAGGCGTTTTGTTGCATCATCGGCACGAATTTGCATCAGTTCAAGTACAGGTTGCAGAGAGAAAGGTTTTGCCATGTACGAATTCAGCGGTGAGCGCCAAACAGGGAATACAGACGACCAACACTGCCTTCAAAATCAGCTCGCACATTCAGGGTTTGTTGCAGAAAGTTTTCAAACGCGGGGTAAAGCGCAATCGCCTGATCAAGGAGCAGATCAGATCCTGCCACATAGGCGCCGACGCTGATCAGATCGCGTGATCGCTGATAGCGTGAGAACAGCTGCTTGAAGTGACGAATCTGTTCAAAATGTTCCGGCTTGATCAGATTGACCATGGCCCGCGAGATCGATTGTTCGATATCGATGGCCGGATAGTGCCCGGCGTCAGCCAGCGTCCGAGAAAGAACGATGTGGCCATCGAGGATGGCGCGTGCCGAATCAGCAATCGGATCCAACTGGTCATCGCCTTCAGCCAAAACCGTATAGAAGGCTGTGATCGAGCCGCCGCCATCGGCGCCATTACCAGCGCGTTCAACAAGTTGTGGAATTTTGGCAAACACCGAAGGCGGATAGCCCCGGGTGACAGGCGGTTCGCCAATGGCCAACGCAATCTCACGTTGAGCCATGGCATAGCGGGTGAGCGAATCCATGATCAGCAGGACATGCCGCCCCTGATCGCGAAAATGTTCAGCAATTGAAGTGGCGTAGGCCGCGCCTTGCAGTCGCATCAGCGGGCTGACATCGGCCGGAGCGGCCACGACGACGGAGCGTTTCAGGCCTTCCTCGCCGAGAATTTGTTCGATGAACTCTTTCACCTCACGGCCGCGCTCGCCGATCAGGCCGACAACGATGATTTCAGCCTCGGTGTAGCGTGCCATCATACCGAGTAGAACGCTCTTGCCGACCCCTGATCCGGCAAAAAGCCCCATGCGCTGCCCGCGACCCACGGTAAGCAAGGCATTGATGGCGCGTACGCCGACGTCCAGTGACTGCTCAATCGGGGCGCGTAACATTGGGTTGATGGGGCGCCCCTGCAGCGGGCGCAGGGTGTTTGCAAGCACCGGGCCGTACCGGTCAAGGGGGCGGCCGGCTGCATCAATAATCCGGCCAAGCAGCGCGTCACCCACAGGAAGTAACTTGGCGCGATCAACGGAGCGCCGTCTGGCGGGAAGTGGCTGCCCGATTTTTGGGGCTGAAATTGGTGTCTCGACAGCGACTATCCGGGCACCGGGTGACAGACCGTAGACGTCTTCGGACGGCATAAGGAAAAGCCGCTCGCCGTTAAAACCAACCACTTCAGCTTCGATGGGCGATCCCCCGACAGGCATAATCCGGCACGAACTGCCCAGGGGCAATTTGAGGCCGGCCGCCTCCATCACCAGTCCGTTGATACGCGTCAGATGGCCGCTCGCCAATAGGGGGCTGGCCTGGCTGGCGGCCTCTCGGCAGTTGTCAAGAAAACCGCACAAGTTGGCAAGATGCTCATTCTCAACGACGTCGTTCATGCCTGTCTCATGGCTTGTCGCTCAGCCACTCCTGACTGATGCCGATAGATTCGATTACGCGCCGCCAGCGGGTTTCTACCGTGGCGTCGACCTCACTGGCACCCAGCTCGACTCGACACCCTCCGGGGGTCAGCGTGTCATCGTCAATAATTCGCCAGTTGTTGTGTGCAAGTTGTTCGCCAAGGTGGGTGCGGATCAGTGCCGCATCGTCAGGATGCGTGAAAAGCGCAGGATGGCCCTGATGCGGGTGCAGGGTGGCGATGGCTTCCTTGACCACCGGCAGGAGCAACTCCGGTTTGATGTGCAGGCTCTGGCGCATCATCTGATTGGCGAATTCCACAGCAGTTGCCAGCAACTGGTCGGCAATGCGCTGATCGTCAAACACGTCAAGTGATTGAAGAAGGTTATTCATTACGCCGTTAATGTTTTCTACGCCAGCGCGTGTTGCTGCGACACCTTCTGCGTAACCGGCATCATAACCTTGCTGGTGCGCCTCAATATGCATGCGCTCAATTTCAGCGGCCGTGGGCAAGACAACCGGCGTTTGTTCTTCTTGAACAGTGTTTTTGGGTGATATTGACTCTGCTTCGGACTCGCGTGCGGCAGCTTGCTCGGCTTCGTCGAACGCAGCGACTTCCCAGCGCTGGTAAGCGGTGAGCTTCTCCTTGGGGACGAAGCTTGTCATGGCCGCCAGGCGCTCAGACCATTTCCTCGCCACCCGCGCCGCCAAGCACGATCTGGCCTTCGTCGGCCAGACGGCGGACGATCTTGAGGATTTCTTTTTGCTCGCCTTCGACTTCCGAGAGGCGTACCGGGCCACGGGATTCAAGATCTTCACGCAACATTTCCGAAGCGCGCTGCGACATGTTTTTGAATATTTTCTCGCGCAAAAGCTCGGAGGCGCCTTTCATTGCCAGAATCAGCGAATCGGACTGGATTTCACGCAGCAGCAATTGGATGCCACGGTCGTCAAGATCAAGCAGGTTCTCAAAGACAAACATTTCGTCAAGAATTTTTTGCGCCAGATCCGGGTCGTATTCACGAATTGAATCGACGACCGTTGTTTCATTAGCGGTGCCCATGAAATTGAGGATTTCAGCCACTGAACGTATGCCGCCCATGGCCGATTTCTTGATATTGGCTGATCCCGAGAGCAGCCGGAGCATGACATCGTTCAGTTCTCTCAGCGCTTCCGGCTGAATGCCCTCAAGCGTGGCGATGCGCAGCACGACGTCGTTACGCAGGCGCTCGGTAAAGTGGTTAAGAATGTCGCTGGCGTGATCGTTCTCAAGGTGTACAAGAATGGTGGCAATGATCTGCGGATGCTCGTTGCGGATAAGGTCGGCAACGGTCGGTGCATCCATCCACTTCAGACCTTCAATGCCGTTAGTGTCGCCGCCCTGAAGGATGCGTGAGATCAGGTTGGCCGCCTTGTCGTCGCCCAACGCTTTGGTCAACACCGAGCGGACGTAGGCGTCAGTATCCACGTGTACAGCAGCAGATTCACTCGCCGTTTTATGGAAATCCTCCAGAACATTTTCCACCTTGGCACGCGGCACTGACTTCAGAGCGGCTATGGCATGCCCGAGTTTCTGCACATCTTTTGGGCCGAGATGTTTGAGCACTTCGGAGGCGAAATCTTCCCCAAGCGCTATGAGCAGAATTGCGCTACGTTCTACGCCGTCGTCAACTGGCATTGGAACCTGTCCAGTCTTTGATGATATTGGCGACCGCCTTCGGATCTTTTTCCGCAAGGCTGCGCGCTTGCCCGAGTTTGCGTTCAAGCGAGTTTGCGGCGGAAGGCTCTAAGTTTTCTTCTTCGTCTTCGTCAAGGATGTCCAGTTTTCCGCCCAACGACCGGTTCGCGCTCCTTGGCGGTGTTACAAGCATGGCCTTGCCCAGCGGAATAACGACTTTGAGCATCAAGTAAGCAACGATGCCACCGATCGCAATGTATTTAAACAATTCCTTGAGCAGCGAAATAATCTCGGGGTCTTTCCAGAGCGGGATGGCCGATTCATCCTTGTCGATGGCCGTAAAGGGCGCATTGGCTACTGAAACCGTGTCGCCGCGTTCCTTGTTAAAGCCTAGGGCTTCTCTGACCAGTTCATTGATCTGTTTGAGTTCAGCATCGGAAAGCGCCTTGCTCTGGCCTTTGGCGTCCTTGCGATGATTAATGACGACGGCTGCTGATAGTCGTTTGATGGTGCCGACCGCCTGTTTTGTATGACGGATGGTCTTGTCGACTTCGTAATTGATTGTCGAGTCTTTGCGCGTATTAATTGGTTGGGCAACGCTGGCAATCGGCGCTTGCACGCCGGCCGCATTAAGCTGCCCAGGCAAGGGCGGTTGGCCTTGCGCAGCGGGTGTGCCTCCTGCGCCAGGAACGGCGGGTATCGTCAGCGGAGCGGTAGCTGGTACTGGAGGCTGATTGCTGAGCGCGCCCGGGATGCCCTGTGCCGATGGCGTGGCGCTGGCCGATTCGCTGGTCTGCTGGCTGCGAATGCTGATTTCTGGTGGTGTGGTATTTGGACGGTGTGTTTCTGCTGTTTGTTCACTTTGCGAGAAATCAACATCAGCGGCAACCTGAACGCGAGCGTTACCCTGCCCGACGATGGGCGCAAGGATGTCTCCGACGCGCTTGATCGCACTGGCTTCGATTTCCTGGACGTACTTGATTTGCGACGGGTCAAGGCCGGCGTCCATTAGTGCGCTCTTCAGTTGCGAGAGCATCGCCCCGCTCTGATCAATGAGCGTAACACCGGAGACAGGGAGGTTCGGTACACTGGCGGCAACGAGATTCTGTATGCCGGCGATCTGGGAGGGGTCTAACATTCGCCCGGGATAAAGGTTGAGTAAGACGGAGGCGGATGGCTTCAAATCTTCACGGACGAAAACAGTGGGTTTGGGGATAGCCAGATGCACCCGCGCCGCCTGGACAGCGCCAATCGACTGAATCGTGCGGGATAGTTCGCCTTCGAGTCCACGCTGGTAATTGACTTGTTCGGCAAACTGGCTGATACCAAATTTCTGGTTTTCCATCAGTTCGAAACCGACCCCGCCGCCCTTGGGTAGACCCTGTGAGGCCAGGCGCAGGCGGATTTCATGTACCTTGCTGCCGGGCACAAGAATGGCACCGCCGGAGTCGTTGAATTTGTAAGGGACGTTTAATTGCTCAAGTGCAGCGATGATGGCACCGCCATCGCGTTCCGAGATGTTGGAGAAGAGGATGCGGTAGTCCGCCTGCTTGATCCAGGTACTGCTGGCCACGAGTAGCGCAATGATGGCGGCGAGTGCAACCATCAACAGAACTTTTTGCTGGTTGCTTAAGCGCGACAAAGCAAAACGCAGGCGATCAGTCAGATTGTCTGCGCCAGTGGGTGTTTGGGTGTTGGTTGCGTTTACCGCCATGCTTGTATGGATGTGTGAACTCTGCGATTAATCAAGCAAAAAGCGAAAAGTGCTAAGAATTATTCTACTATTGTATCTGTTAATTGCACGGGATTTTCCATCAGATGAGCGATGCAGCAGAAATTGCGGGTCCGGATTTGAAGGCACAAGAGCTGCAGCGTGCGTTTGATGTGTTCAATCAGGTCTCACTGGAACTGACGCAGGCTTACGAGGGGCTGCAAGGTCGAGTTGAATCACTGACGGCCGAATTGGCTGTAGCCAACGGTGAATTGCGTCGCCAATATCAGGAGAAGGAGGCGCTGTCTGAACGTCTTTCCTTGTTGCTCAATGCATTGCCAGCCGGCGTGGTGGTTCTCGACAGTATGGCGGCGGTGAGTGAGGCTAATCCGGTGGCCCGGCAAATGTTGGGTGAGAATATCATCGGCAGCGATTGGCTGGCGCTGGCAAAAAGAACGCTGACGGCAACTGATGCGCCGGCCGAATGGCAGCTGGATGCGCGCCGTGTGGCTATTGCCGAGAGTCCGCTTGACTCGGCCGGCGGGCGCCTGCTGCTGATTCATGACATTACGGTTGCGCATGAACTCAAGGCCAACGTCGAGCGTAACCAGCGTCTGGCAGCGATGGGCGAAATGGCCGCATCGCTAGCGCACCAGTTGCGAACACCGTTGGCGACAGCCTTGCTCTACAGTGCAAATCTGGCGCAGCCCGATTTGCCCGATGCCGCGCGTACGCGCTTTGCCGGAAAGGCAACTGAACAACTCAAACGCCTTGAGCGTCTGATTCAGGACGTGTTGCTTTTCGCACGGGGCGAGAGCATTGGTCGCGATGTCATACCTGCCGCATCGTTGATTTCTGAAGCGGCACAGACGATGGACCCTTTGTGTCGGGAAAAAGGCGTTAGTTTCTGCGTCACGTCCGAGGTGGGGGACTCTATAATCACAGGCAGTCGTAAAGCGTTGGGCGGTGCATTGTTGAATCTGCTGGAGAACGCGCTGCAGGCGTGCGAAGGACGTACTGCGTGTACTGCGGAGGTACGGCTTGGTGCAACCATTGTCGGGCGGCACCTGCGGATTGGTGTGCGGGATACCGGCTTGGGCATTGAGCCGGAAGCTCAGCCGCGGATTTTCGAACCCTTCTTTACGACAAGGGGTCAGGGAACCGGCCTTGGCCTGGCTCTGGCGCTTGGTGTTGTACGTGCACATGGCGGGGCGATCGAGGTCAGTTCGATGCCGGGTGAGGGGTCGGAATTTGTCATGCTGTTACCCGCCGGCTTGGCGGCAGAATAATATCGACTGGATGAAAATGGCTCAGGGATTACCAATTCTGGTTGTCGAAGACGACACCAATTTGCGCGAAGCGGTGTGCGATACGCTGGAACTTGCCGGTCAGGCGGTTGTTTCTGCGCCTGGCGGTGAAGAGGCGTTGAAGCTGTTGAGCGCACAAGCCGTGGCGCTGGTGGTGAGCGATGTGCGCATGATGCCAATGGATGGCATTGCGCTGCTCAAAGAGATTCGTAGCCGTTTCCCGCATCTGCCCGTGGTGTTGATGACAGCGTTTGCTGACGTCGACCGTGCGGTTGAAGCCATGCGCTCCGGCGCCTGCGACTTCCTGCTCAAGCCGTTTGAGCCGAAGGCCCTGCTTGAGCACGTGGCGCGCTACCGTTTGCCCGAAGCGCTGGATGATGACCGTGTGGTGGCAAAGGATCCGGTCAGCCGTAACCTGTTCGCCCTAGCCATGCGTGTGGCACAAACTGACACCACCGTCCTGTTGACGGGCGAAAGTGGTGTCGGCAAGGAAGTGGTTGCAAAATATATCCATAATCACTCGGTGCGCCGCGCAGGGCCTTTTGTGGCCATCAACTGTGCCGCCATTCCGGACAGTCTGCTGGAGGCAACGCTGTTCGGTTATGAGAAAGGTGCTTTTACAGGTGCACAACAGGCGCAAGCGGGCAAGTTCGAGCAGGCACAAAATGGAACGCTGCTGCTCGACGAAGTGACCGAGATGCCGCTGGGGCTGCAGGCCAAGTTGCTGCGTGTGCTTCAGGAGCGTGAAGTCGAGCGGGTCGGTGGTAAAAAGCCGGTGGCGCTCGATATCCGGATCATTGCAACATCCAATCGAGATATCGCCGAGGCGGTGGCCAAAGGCGGGTTCCGGGAAGATGTCTATTACCGGCTCAATGTGTTCCCCTTGTTGATACCCGCCTTGCGCCAGCGCCCCGAAGATATTGTCCCTCTGGCGCGGCATCTGTTGGCAGAACACGGCGGGCGTTCCGGTCGTCCGGGCTTGCAACTTTCGCCTGCCGCCGAAGCGGTTTTACTCGGGCATGGCTGGCCGGGCAATGTACGCGAATTGGAAAATGTAATGCAACGTGCGGTCATCTTTGCGCCGGGAGAGATCGTCGAAGCGGATGCCTTGCACCTTTCAACGGCAGTATTTTCGGGTGGCGGGTTAAATCAGAGCGACAGCGTAGATGCGCCGTTCCCGGCGACTCAGTCGACTCCGGCGGCCGGGCAGAAGACGGTTAACATGATTGACTTGGAGCGCGAACATATTCTGGATACGCTGGCGTCCGTTGGCGGTTCGCGCAAACTTGCCGGCGAACGCCTGGGAATGTCGGAACGAACTTTGCGACACAAACTCAAACAATACCGGGAAGCGGGTTTATTTGAGGAATAACCCTAAAAACCTCATTCAACACAGAGAACACGGAGAAAAACACAGAGGACAGTGCGAAGTCTCCCTGAAGAGGGACAAAGGCTTACGTGAAATTGATCAATCACCCGCAAGGTGAGCCTCGTTTTACCTCTGTGTGCTCTGTGGCTCTGTGGTCTCCGCACCCCAAGGGTGTTTCCTTCGGGGCATGTTGATAGTGGTTTCAACTGCTTTTTATAGGATAAACAGGGTAATTGGAGTGTGCATAAAAATCTGGCGCATTTATTGCAAGGTACAGCGTGACGATTGTTTGGAGAAGTAAATGGACACTAAGGGAATTGATCAAATGTTGAGCGTTTTGCACGCCACGGCCGCGCAGGCGGGTGGCCGTGTAAACGAGTCACAGAGCGCTTCGCCGGGCAGCACAGATTTCGCCCAGATACTCCAGAACTCGATTGCCCAGGTCAATCAGACGCAGCAGCAGGCGGAAGGCATGGCGGCAAGTTTTGCCGCCGGAGACAGCAGTGCCAATCTGCACGAGGTCATGATTTCCCTGCAGAAGGCCAATATATCGTTTCAGGAAATGGTACAGGTGCGCAACAAGCTTGTTTCAGCGTATCACGACGTAATGAACATGCAGATCTAAAATACGGCTTCGGTTTAATGAACAACGGCGCCTGCGGGCGCCGTTGTTCATTAAACCCAGATTATTCATTAGCCTTTTCATGCCGTCACGGGAATGATGGGCGGATCGTCTGAACGAGCCCAAAGGCCCTTGAACCAAGCTCGTCGTTTTCGTGGAAGAGAGAGGATCAACGTGTTGTTGTCGGCATCGCGATG